>JBEBIR010000020.1:0-17802 GCA_040080315.1 Gemmatimonas sp. | reverse complement strand
CAATCACGCCGGGCAGCGTGAGTCCGAACAGCACCACCAGCGGCGTCAGCGCCGTACGCAGGACGTATCGCCGCTCGACTCGCGAGCGCGACAGGCCGCGCGCCGCGGCAGCGGCCACGTATGGCGCGCGAGACGCCTCAAGCATGGCCTGTCGCGCATACCGGGCCACGCCGGCGGCTCCCGGAAGCACCAGCACGAGCAACGGCAGCACCGCATGACGCGCCACGTCGCGCCATCGGTCCAATCCTTCCGCCATGCCGCCCGGCGATTCCACACCAAAGGCCGGCAGTCGCAACCACTGCGGAACACCCAGCGCCGACGCGCCTGACGTGGCCAGCACCACCAGCGCCAACGCCAACCAGAAACTCGGCGCTGCGTAGACGATAGTGCTCGCCACTGACATGGCCGTATCGGAACGCGCGTTGGCCCGTAGCGCCTGCCAGCCGCCCACCAACACACCAATCAGGAAGCTGAGCGCCAGAGAGATGCCGCCGAGCGCGAGAGACAGCGGCAGCGCGTCGAGGATAACCGAGCGAACTGGCCGGGCCAACGCCAGACTCGTCCCCAGATCGCCGCGCAGCAATGCGCTCATCCATTGCGCATATTGAGCAGGTAATGACGCATCAAGGCCGAAGCGGGCGCGCTCGCGCGTGATGTCCTCGGCCGTTGCGGTCGGTGATACCAACAGCGTTGCCGGATCACCCGGCGCCAGATGAACCAGCGCGAAGGTGAGCGTCGTGACCAGCCAGAGCAGCACGAGGGCATCGAGGAAGCGAATGACGAAGCGCACGCGAGGATGATGCGGGCTGATTCGCGCACGTCAACCCTTCACCGGCAAACGAGTCGTGCCAACGTGACTCTCGCGTTCGCGCGTCGCGCCGTGCTGATGCTCGTGCTCGGGGTTCCCGGACTCGGCGCCTGTGGCGCGTCGCCGCGAGCGCCGAGCACGGTGGTGATGGCCTCAGGAACGGATCTCGAGTCGGGCAATCCGTTGCTGACGGTGCACTCCCTGACTCGGCAGATTCAGCGTCACGCGTTGTTCGTGACATTGGTGCGATTTGACGCGGCGTTTCAACCCGTCGCGTACTACGCCCGCAGTTGGCAGTGGGATGTTGCACATCGCGTGTTGACCATGAAGTTGGCCGGCGACTTGATGTGGCATGATGGCGTTCGCACCACCGCGCACGACGTGCGCTTCACCTTCGCGGCGGCGGCCGACCCGGCCGTTGGTTCACCGCGCGCGGGGGATCTCACGGTGCTGGACTCCACGCACGTGATTTCCGACTCGGTGCTTCAACTGCATTTCAACGCCTCGCAGCCAAACATACCGAATGTGTTGGCGGAGCTGCCTTTGGTGCCG
Source organism: Gemmatimonas sp. (assembly GCA_040080315.1). Classification (GTDB taxonomy): domain Bacteria; phylum Gemmatimonadota; class Gemmatimonadetes; order Gemmatimonadales; family Gemmatimonadaceae; genus Gemmatimonas. The sequence continues at coordinate 16,442 of JBEBIR010000020.1, read as the reverse complement.
CGTCACTTGCTGGACACGGTTCCGCGCGACACGTGGCGTCGATCGGCCTTCTCCACGATGCCGGTCGGCAATGGACCGTTCCGTTTCGCGGACCGTGCCGCAGGACGCCGATGGCGCTTCACGCGGAACCCGAAGTTCCCGCGCGAAATGGGAGGACCGCCGGCGCTGGACGGCATCGTGGTCGCGGTCGTCGACGAAGCGGCGACGAAGTTCGCCGGGTTGGTGAGCGGTGACCTCGACATTGCGGGTGTGTCGCCGACGATGGCGCATCTCGTGCGCGACGATCCCGCATTGCAGCTACTGACGCCACCGGCCATGTTCACCAACGTGCTCGCGTTCAATACGACCCGGGCACCTTTTGATGATCAACGGATACGGCAGGCGGTGTCCATGGCCGTTGATCGCCGTCGACTCGTGCAGGCGGCCGTGGCTGGCTACGCGACGCCGGCCGGCAGTGCGATTCCTCCCGGCTTGCCCGTTTCTGGCGACGCACCGGCACCCTTCGACACCACACGCGCCGATTCGCTGCTTGATGCGTCCGGCTGGCGACGCGGTGCGACCGGCATGCGCGCGCGAAACGGCAAACCATTCCGCGTGGAGTTGCTCACCGTGGGAAGTGGGGACATGGCCATCGAGCAGTTGCTTCAGGCTGACTTGGCGGCGCGCGGAATTGAGCTCGCAATTCGTGTTGCCGAACTGACCACCTTCCTGAGCAACGTGCGCGCGACGCCGAAGGTGTTTGACGTGGTCCTGACGGGAATCCCGGGTGACATAGGACTCGGACAACTGGTGGCGCTGTTTGCATCCTCGCAGCGCGGCGGTGCGATGGACTACACGGGATACCATCGACCTGCGTTGGACAGCGCGCTGAATCGGGCGCGTTCGGCAACGGCGGTCGACGCGCGCGATCGATGGGCCAGAGTGGACGCGATACTGGCGGTCGATGCCCCCGTTGCCTGGCTGTATCACGCGCGTGGTGTACAGGGTCTCTCGCGTCGACTGCGCAATGTCACGATGGATCTGCGCGGTGAATTGGTCACGGTCGCGCAATGGACGCGACCATGACCGAGCGCGGCACGCCGCTGTTGTGTTTCAACCTGGAAGAGCGACGCGCACTGGCACGTCACGGCGAATCGTCCGACCGTGCGCCGTTCGCCGCGCTTGCCACGAGTCTGTCGGCTGATCTCGAGCCGCTAATAGACGCGCCGCTGCCCATTCCCGAGCACAAGGCGCGTCTCACGCGATACGGTGGCCGTTGTCCCACGCACGGTACGTTTCTCGATTTCGATCCGTGGAAGTCGCGCGACCATTGGTGCCCGCGCTGTGAGCGGTCGCATCAGGGACGCCATCACGACGATTGGTGGGCCATGGGCGCCCAACTGTGGACTGCGGAACGCGCCGTGCATGCCGCCGCGCTCTTCGCGCTGCGCGGCGATCCGCGGCACGCGACGCTCGCGGCGCGCATCCTGCGTGAGTACGGGGATCGGTATGACCGCTGGCCCAATGCAGACAACGTCCTGGGACCCACGCGACCCTTCTTCAGCACCTATCTCGAGTCCATCTGGTTGTTGAACCTCTGTCACGCGCTCGCGCTGCTGGAAGACCAAGCGAGTGCGTGGACGGCGAACGACCGCTCGATGATTCGCGATCGAGTGCTGGCGCCGAGCGCCGCGTTGATCGACCGCTACCACGAACGCGGCTCGAATCGTCAGGTGTGGAACGAGGTGGCGATCAGTTCCGCGTGGTGTCTGATGGGCCGTGAGGACGAGACGCGACGTCGACTGGATAGCGAGGGCGGTCTTCGCTGGCAGATCGCGAACGGTCTCGACGCGGCCGGGTCGTGGTACGAGGGCGAGAACTATCATCTGTTCGCGCACCGCGGACTGTGGTACGGTGTGCAGCTCATGCGCGCGCTGGATGAACCGTTGTCGCCGGAATTGAGTGCGCGATACGCCGAAGGATTTGCGGCACCGTTCGCCGGCCTGCTTCCCGACGACACGTTTCCGTCGCGACGGGACTCGCAGTACGCGAGTAGCATACGCCAGTGGCGGACGGCGGAGTGGTGCGAATTGGGGTGGGCACACACCCATGATCGGCGCCTCGCGAGCGTGCTCACACGCATGTACGACGGCGCGGTTCCGCGGCGCGACACCGGTCGGGCGCGCTCGACCGCCGACGCCGAGCGCAACACACTGGCGTCGTCGCTCACGCGAGCTGACTTGTCGTGGCGCGCCCTGCTAATGGCGGAGGCGCAGCAACCACCCGTCGTGTCGATGGCGTGGCCAAGCGTGTGCCTGCCGGCGCAGGGTCTGGCGGTGATTCGTCGCGACGAGGGGAAAACGTATGTGGCGCTCGAAGGCGGACAGTTGGGCGGCGGACACGGACACCCCGATCAGTTGGCGCTCACACTGCAAACAGGCGTAGCGCGCTGGTTGGAGGATCCCGGTACCGGCAGTTATGTCGAGGCGGAGTTGCAGTGGTACCGAAGTACACTGGCCCACTCGGCGCCGTTGATTGACCGGGCCTCGCAGTTGCCCGTTCCGGCGCGACTCGTGGCATTCGAGGATGTCGGAGAGGCCGCGTGGATGGTGAAACGCGTCGACGGCATGGCGGACGGCGTGCAGGTGGATCGCACGATCGTTGTGTGCGACGGGTATCTCGTGGACGTGGTCGAGTGGAATTCCAGCGAAGAGCATTTCTTCGAACTGCCCATTGCCGGCGCGGCAGATCTGATGGCGCCCATCGATGAGGGTTTCTCCACGCCAGCGGAGTCTGAGCCACGCGACGATGGTGTCGACATCTTTCTTGGAACGATGGAGGTGCGGCCACTGAATGAGTCGGTGGAGTTGCGGCCCCATGCAACATTCGCTGAGGCCGAACGAAGCGGCGCCTCGCCCCGCACTACGGCGACCGGGCAGATCGCGGGCGACTGCGCGCGGCTGTGGTATGCGGTCGACGGCGCGAAGCCCACCCCTGATGATCCTGCCGTGACGCTGTTTCGATCCCAGGTGCCGGCCGCACCATGGCATGGGCTGACTGATCGCCACTGGCTCGGTGTGTACCGCGCGCGAGGTCGCGTGGTTGGCGTGTGGAGTTGGCCATCGGAAGCGTGGCCCTTGGGCGCGGTGTCGTCGGTGCACCTCTCACCTGACACCATGCCCTGCGTGCGCGTGACGACGAGCGATGGCGCAACGGCGACGCACGCGCGTACGGATGCAGGCTGGGAGATTGACATCGACAAACACGACGCGCGGCATCGCGTAACGCTTGCGGGATTTCGGACCGATGCATCGGCCCCCGTTCCGGAACGCGAGATCCCGTTGATTGGCCCGCGCGCCGAATATGCTGTGCCCCTGCTTGGCGAGGTGCCCGATACGGATCCCGTAGGATCGCCACTGCGCGAGGCGTTAGTGGTCGAACTTGGCGAGTCGCACTACGTACCGACCGAGCCGTCCTGGAGCGAAGCGGGAGAACCGACTGCCACCGTGCAGATCGGCGCGACGACACACTGGCTGATCGTGGACGTGCACGCCCACACCGGGCCGCTCATGACCGACCAGCCCGCGCTGGTCGACCGACTCGACAACGAGAATCCGGATGTCAACGCGGACGGACTGCAATGGTATATGGCGCGAACCGATCCGCCCTCTTCGAAGCGGGGTTGGCATGCGGCCGCACTGCATGTGCCAAGTCCACGTCCGGACGATGCGTCGCGTTCTCGCGAAACAACCATCACTGGCAACATGTCGGCACACGTGGTGCAGTGGGGTGTCACGCCCGACGGGTGGTCCATGCGCGTGCGCTGGCCACGTGCCGCACTGCCGTTGGATGCGGACGGGGCACTCTATTTTGAGCTCGTGGTGAATGAGCGTCCGCCTGAGCGGGAACGAAGACGCGGACAATTGGTCTTGAGTGGCGGCGGCGGATTCGGCTATCTCATGGGCGACCGGCGACCCACTGATCGCTTTGTGCGGCTGGTCTTGCCTTTGGCACCCGCCGAGACGACGCTGCGATGACGCGTCGGCGCTATCCTTCTTCAGCCCCTCGTTCGCTCGCGAATCGTATCCCCGAAACAGCTTTCGCCTGGTCTGGATGTCCGACTCTCTTCTGAAGGCCGTCACGGTTGTCCTGTACGAATCACAGGATCCCATCAACATTGGGGCCGTGGTGCGCGCCATGAAAAATATGGGTGTGTGGGACCTGCGCCTGATTCGTCCCTGTCACTACGAGCCGAACCGCATCGAGCAGGTGGCGCATGACACGCGCGATCTCGTCGAGCGCATTCGGCATTTCGATACCATCGATGACGCGCTAGCCGACTGCGTGCGTGTGGTGGCGTTCTCGGGTCGCCGCCGCGCCGCCCGCTGGGCACGACACACCCCACGCACGGCGGCCGAGGACCTGCTCGAGCACGCGCCGGCCGGGCGCGTCGCCATCATGTTCGGACGCGAAGATCACGGGTTGCCCAACGACGCACTCGATCGCGCACATGCCGTCGCCACGATCCCCACCACCGCGCATTTCTCGCTGAACGTGGCGCAAGCATGCCTGCTGGCGTTGTATGAATTGCACTTGCGCGCTGGCGATGTCACCAAGCGCATCGGCGGGCCGAAGCACGCGGCCGGTACGCCCAACATGCTGGAGTACGAGCAGACGTTTGCCGACGCCAACGCGGCACTCGACGCCATCGCCTACTTCAAGACGCGCAATCCGGAGTTGGTCATGCGGAGCGTGCGCTCGCTGGTGTTTCGTGCGGCGCCCGACGCGCGCGAGCTATTGTTGCTGCGCACGGCCGCGATTGAAGTGCTGCGCACCATCGAACGGGAATCGCGACATGCGGTGGCGCGCGCCCTGGCTGAACGGGAGATCGGCGCGTGACATCGGTCAATCCGTTTTCTGCTGGTGACGGGAACGATTGGCGGAGTCGCGCGTTCGACGTGATTCCCGGTGGATCATCGACCGGGAGCAAACGTCCCGACGCGCTGTACGGTTCGCGCGCCCGTGACTCGGCGCTGCCGACGCATTTCGAGCGCGCCGAGGGCTGCCTGCTGTGGACGCCGGACGGTCGTCGATTCGTCGATTGCACCATGGCCTTGGGCGCGGTGGGAATCGGCTACGCCGACGTGGCGGTTACGCGCGCCGTGCAGACGGCGGCCGCAGCGGGCAATGTGACGGGGCTGCCTCATCGTATGGAAGTCGAGGTGGCGGAGCGACTCGTCGATCTGGTGCCATGCGCCGAACACGTGCGATTGTTGCGCACCGGCGCTGAAGCAACCGCCGCGGCGGTCCGCATCGCGCGCGCGGCCACGGGGCGCTCGCACATCATCGCCTGTGGTTACTTCGGGTGGTTGGACTGGTGCAGTGACGCGGAGGGAGTGCCTGACGCCGTGCAAGCCGATGTCACGTGGGTCCCCTTCGGCGACGTCGCTGCGCTTGAGGCGGCGGTCTCAACGCACGCCACGCAATTGGCCGCGGTTATCATTGAGCCGCTCGTTCACGACGTTGCGCCAGTGGGGTGGCTTGTCGCGGCGCGACGTGCCTGCGATCGCACCGGCGCGGTGTTGATCTTCGATGAGATCAAGACCGCCTTTCGTATTCGCACCGGCGGTGTGCAAGAACTGCTGGATGTCACTCCGGACCTGTCCGCGCTGGGCAAGGCCATGGCGAATGGATACCCGCTGTCGGCGGTCGTGGGCCGCGCCGGCGTCATGGAGCATGCCGCGCGCACGTGGATATCGTCAACCGCGGCCACGGAATCGACCGGACTGGCGGCGGCGCTGGCCGTGTTCGCCTGGCACGATCGGGTGGACGTGCCGGAACGCATGGCGCAGGCAGGAGGCATGCTGCAAGAGGTTATTGGCGCGGCACTCGCGCGGTCGCCGTGGGTCGGCGTGCGGGTGGAGGGACATCCCGCCATGTGGCGACTGGTGACGGACATGCCTGACTCACTGGATGCATTGGTCGCGGCCGCCGCCCATGCCGGCGTATTGCTCAAGCGCGGCGCCTACCAGTTTGGCGCGGTGGCGCACGATCAGCAGGCGATCGACCTGGTGGCGACATCCATGCCACTCGTGATGCAGGCGCTAGTGCCTGGTCCGCGACGTTCCGGAGAGTCCACCATATGACACCGAGGAACGCCGTCATCACGAATGCGCCACTCATTGATGTGCATGCGCACTTCCACTCGCCGCATACCAATCGTGCGGACTGGCATCGTTACAATCAGTCGCGATTGCGTGCCGGCGAGCGGATGGGCGTGCGGTGTCACGTGGCGTCGATTCTGGGATCGTGGGGATACACGTCGCCGACCTACTTTGCTTCGCCGAACGACCAGACGCGAGCGAATGACTGGATGTGCGTCTTCGCGGAGGAGCAGGGCGCACACGTTCGCGCGTACATCGCCGTCAATCCGAACTTCACCGCGCACGCGCTGCAGGAGATTGAGCGCGGCATGGCACGCGGGGCGATCGGCATCAAACTGGCGGCGGCGCGTCGCGCGGATGATGTGCTGCTCGATGAGATTTGCGCGGCGGCCGCGCAGTACGGCCTGCCGGTGCTGCACCACGTGTGGCAGCACCGACGTCGCGACTGGCCCAATCAGGACGCGTCCGATGGACTGGACATCGCGCGACTCGCGGCGCGTCATCCGCGGGTCACGTTCGTTGTGGCACACATCGGCGGCGGCGGCGATTGGGCGCACACATTTCCCGCCGTGCGCGCGCAGCCCAATGTCGTGATGGATCTCTCCGGGAGCGGTATCGATCGCGGGATGCTGGACGAGGCGCTGGCGAGCGTCGGGGCGTCGCGACTACTCTGGGCAGCCGATCTCACCATGTGCACCGGGCTCACCAAACTCCGCGCGCTTGAACATATCGGTGCCAGTGCCGATGACATCGCCGCGATCCGGTGGGGCAACGCCGTGCGGATTTTTCCGTCGGGCGCGTTCAGCGCCGTGCTTGACGAGGAACGACTCGCATGACCTCATCTCAAATGGCGTCACCGCCCATCGACGTCACAGCGTGGATTGGCCAGTATCCGTTTCGCGATATTCCGCATCCCGAGCCCGAAGTCCTCGTGCGGGTGCTTGAGCGAGAGGGCTTCGGCGGCGCTTGGGTAGGGCACCTGCCCGGTGCCTTTCACCGCGATCCGGTCCCATCCAATCGCGCGTTGTACGCCGCGCTCAGGCCGCATCGCACCACGCTCCAGCCGACGCCAATCGTTCGACCCGACTGGCCGGGCTGGGAGCGACAGCTTCTGGAAGCGAGCGAACAAGGCGCGCCTGCGGTACGCGTGTACCCGGCCCAGTGGGGCCTCGGCCCCCAGCATCCGGCCCTCAGCGAGTTGTCCGACGCCTGCGCCGCGGTGGGAATCGCCATTCATGTAACCCTGCGGTTCGAAGATCTCCGGCAGCGCCATGGCCTCGATGGCGCTGGCGACGTGCAGGCGGCGACGCTCCGGGGAATGGCTCGGCGTCGGCGCGGCAAAGCGGGCGCGGTCCTGGTGGTCGCGGGTGCAGGTCGAGAGGTGGTCGAGGAAACGCACTGGGGCCTGACGCCCGACGAACAAGCGGGCGTCTTCTATGACTTCCATTGGCATTGGGGCCCGCCCGAGGATCACTTCGGTCACCTCGTTCGCACCGTGGGACCCTCGCGACTCGCCTGGAGCTCATGGTGGCCGCTTCGACTCACGCAGCAGTCGCGGTCGCTTATCGAGCTGCTTCCGGACGATCTTCGCGCCGTCACAGGCCCGTCGGATTTCGCCGACGGTCACTCAATTTCGACCGCTGCACTCGCCGCCAAGAGGCGTTGACTATCGCGCGCGCTCGCACCTTGCGTACAAATACCGTGCCGGGCATACTTCGCGCTTGCAAAAACAGGTCGGACACCGACTTACGCTGCGCATGTGTAAGTTGCTGGCTGGCCGTGCTCGTTGGCCTCAATAGCCGTTCGACGAACGTCATGTGCGGGCGTCGAATTGGTTCCATTCTTCGCCTTCCCGGCCCAAGCAGATGACGGTCAAGAAGAAGTGGACGGTGATCCCAGGAATTCTGGCGCTGGCGACAGCGGCGGCTTTGCTGTCCGCATACAGTGGCGCTTCGTCGTCGAAGGGTCTGCGTGTCGAACAGCCGGTCAAGTTCGTGCATGGTCCGCACGTGGCGAAGGCGGGCATGAACTGCCTGTATTGCCACAGCGCCGCGAATAAGGCCGCTGATCCCGGCAACGCATCGGTCCAGACCTGCATGGGTTGCCACCTGCTCGTGAAGCCCACCTCGGTGGAAATCAAGAAGGTGGCCAACTACGCAGCGAAGGGATTGCCTATTCCCTGGAACCGCGTGCACAAGCTGCCCGACTATGTCCAGTTTCCGCACTATCGTCACGTCAACGCCGGCGTCACGTGTCAGACGTGTCACGGCGACATACCGGCGCAGGGACGTCAAGGCCCCGATACCAACTACGTGCCGGTGCAGCAGGCGATGACGCTCAACATGGGTTGGTGCGTCAACTGTCATGTGAACGGATACAAGCCTGCCGACGGTGCACGAGCGGCCGGATTGAAGGTGACACCGGAGTTGGAAGCGCTACCCCCCAAGAAGGCGCGCTATGATTGCGCCGTCTGCCACTACTGACCCTCGACCACGGGTCGGTGGTGCGCATCGTGCGCGTCGTCGGTCCCGTGCAGCCGCCTGGAGCGGAGTGACTGCATGAGCACTGAAACGGGGACTGGCGTCAAGCGCCGGGACTTCCTCAAGATTCTTGGCGCCACGGGCGCGACGACGGCGGTAGCCGGCTGCTCTTCCGAAAGGGTCGAGAAGCTCATTCCGTATGTGACGTCTCCCGACAACACCGTTCCCGGCGTGTCGCAGTATTACGCGACGACCTGCCGCGAGTGCGCGTCGGCATGTGGCGTCATGGCTGAGGTCCGTGATGGGCGTCCGATCAAGCTGGAAGGCAATCCGGACCACCCGCTCAATCGCGGCGCGATTTGCGCCACGGGACTGTCGGCGGTGCAGGGGCTGTACAACCCTGATCGATTCCGGTCACCGATGGTCCGCGAAGGTGGCACGCTCAAGGCGACCACATGGGCCAAGGCGTATGAGGTGCTGGCGGCCAAGATTGGCGAAGTGAAGAGCAAGGGCCAGGCCGGCAACGTCGTGTTCATCAATCAGCACGAATCCGGCACGTTTCCGGGATTCCTTGATCAGTGGTTGTCCGCCAACGGCATGCCGGCGCATCTCAGCGTCGATCCAATGGCGCCGACCGCCACGATTGCGGCGAATCAGAAAGCCTACGGAGCAGCATGGCCCGGACTCGATTTCTCGGCGGCGAAGCTGGTGATCAGCTTTGGCGCCGATTTTCTTGATGGCTGGGGACATCCTGTTTCCCAGCAGTTGGATTGGGCTGATGCGCGCGGGAAGCTGGAGGGTGCACCGACCATGGTGTACATCGGCGCGCGTCGCTCGCTGACGGGACTGAACGCCGATCAGTGGATTGCGACGAAGCCAGGCAGTGATATGGCGTTGTGCGCGGCGTTGATCGGGCAAGGCACGGTTGCGGCGGCGTCCGAAGCGTCAGGCGTACCTGCGGCGACCATCGAAGCGCTGGCCGCGGCGATCACGAATGCCGGCACTGGTGTGATGGCGCTATGCGGCGTGACCACCGCGAATGCCGTCGAGTGCGGCGCCATGGTTGCCGAAATCAACAAGAAGGCCGGCAGCGTTGGTGTGACAATCAAACCCGCCGCCGGACATGGCGGCTACAACGGATTGGCCTCGTTTGCCGATCTCATTGCCGCGTCGAAAAAGATGAGCAGTGGTACAGTACCGCTCGCGTTTGTGCGCGGTGCAAACCCCGCCTACACGACGCCAAAGGCGAACGGTTCGTTTGCCGCCGAGTTCGCGAAGGTGCCGTTCAAGGTGTCGTTCAGCAGCATGCCCGACGAAACCACGTCGCTCTGCGACTTGGTTCTGCCGGACAATCACTGGCTGGAAAGCTGGGGCGACGCGGTGTCGGCCGTCGGGCAACTCGGCCTGCAACAGCCGACGCTTGATGCGGTGTTTGACACCAAGGCCACGGCCGATGTGCTCATCGAGCTGGCCAAGAAGGACGCGTCGATCGCGGCGAGATACAACGTCGCTGATTATCGCACCTGGTATATGGCGAAGTTCCCCGGTGGCGCGTCGTCATTCACGGCCGCGCTGACGAAGGCGACGATTTCCGGCGCACCGCTGGTTGCGACCACGCCGCGTGCGCTCGCCGCGACGTCCGTCGCGGGTGCGCTCGGTACCGGCGAGTATTTCGTGGTGGTGTATCCGTCGTCGACGCTGAGCGACGGTCGCGGTGCAAACAAGCCGTGGTTGCAGGAACTCCCAGATCCGGTCACCAAGCTCGCCTGGCAATCATGGGTGGAAGTCCATCCGCAGACGTTTAAGAAGCTTGGTCTCAAGGAAGGCCAGCATCTGACGGTTGAATCGCCGGCCGGAAAGATCACGGCGCCGGTGTATCGCTACATGGGTGTGCGGCCGGATACCGTGGCCATCGCTCTTGGACAGGGACACACCGCCTACGGTCGTTTCGCGCAGAACATTGGCGTCAACGGATACGATGTGGTGTCTGGTGGAATCGATGCGGCCGGCGGCGTCGCGTTGTCCGGGACGAAGGCGACCCTCACGGTTGTGAGCGAAGTATCGCAGCTCGTCACGACAGAAGGCTCGGCGCGCCAACATGGTCGGGGCATCGGTCAAGCGATGACACTGGCTGAGTTGACCGGCACGAGTGAGGAAGAAGCACATCACGACATCGCTGGCATGCCGTCGCAGGAATTTCTGCCGGGGCTCAGGTCGCCGGTGGCTGCCGATGCACAAGGCAACTACGCCAATCCCAAGTCGAAGTCGACCGGGATGTACGACTCCACGCACGCGTCGGGCATGGAGTCGCGTCGCTGGGCCATGACCATCGACCTGGCGCGATGCACGGGCTGCTCGGCGTGCGTGACCGCCTGTTACAGCGAGAACAACATTCCGACGGTGGGCGCGCCGTATCAGGGTCGCGCACTCAGTCCATCGGTGTGGGATGAGCGTCCGGGTGCGAACATCATCAAGGGCCGCGAAATGGCCTGGATTCGACTCGAACGCTATTACGAGGGCAACGAGAATTCGGACAACGAATTCTCCGCCGATTTCGACACGCGGTTCGTGCCCATGATGTGCCAGCACTGCGGCAACGCGCCGTGCGAACCGGTGTGCCCGGTGTACGCGACGTATCACTCACCGGACGGTTTGAACGTGCAGGTGTATAACCGTTGCGTGGGTACGCGCTACTGCAGCAACAACTGCCCGTACAAGGTGCGCTACTTCAATTGGTTCGGGTACGGTGAACCGGAACGCCGGCAATACGCGTGGCCGGAGCCGATGCACTGGTCGCTCAATCCCGACGTCACCGTGCGCGGCAAGGGTGTCATGGAGAAGTGCTCGTTCTGCGTGCAACGCATCCGTGAATCGGAAGGTCGCGCCAAGGCGGAAGGGCGCCCGATGCAGGCCGATGAGTTCACCACGGCGTGCGCGCAAGCGTGTCCGTCGCGGGCCATCATCTTCGGTGATGCGGCCGATGAAAACTGGAGTGTTTCCAAGCTCGCGTACGATCGCCGCGCGTATCACGTGTTCGAAGAACTGAACGCGTTCACCGCCGTGGTCTATCTCAAGAAAGTCTCCTATCCTTCGCCGGCGTCCCCGGCGAAGGCCTGAGGGTATCGCGCATGTCATCCATAGCGCCGCCGGTGCGTGAGCGAGGGGGCATTCGTGGCCCGAACATCGCGTCGGCCGACGTGCAGTTGCCGGCGGTTCGCGACTACGAACAGGTTGATCGCGAGATTATTGCGACGCTCGGATTCACCAAGTCGTGGTTCATCGGGTTGTCGGTTGCCGTGCTGGGTTTTCTCATCGGCGTCTCGGCATGGTTGTACCAGATTTACTGGGGACTGGGACAGGCGGGCTACGAGCCGCCGGTGATGTGGGGTGTGTACATCATCACGTTCGTTTTCTGGGTTGGTATCGGTCACGCCGGCACGCTGATCTCGGCCATCCTGTATCTCTTCCGGGCCGGTTTCCGCACCTCGATCTATCGAGCGGCCGAAGCGATGACGGTGTTCGCGGTCATGACGGCCGGGTTGTTCCCGATCATTCACATCGGTCGCCCGTGGAAGTTCTTCTGGCTCGTGCCGTATCCCAACTGGCGATTGTTGTTTCCAAACTTCAAATCGCCGCTGGTGTGGGACGTCTTCGCGATCTCGACGTACCTCACCATCTCGACCACGTTCCTGTTTATCGGATTGATTCCCGACATCGCGGCCATTCGCGACAAGGAGACCAATCCCACGCGCAAGCGGATTCTGAGCATCCTGTCACTGGGTTGGCGCAACAGTGATCGCGAGTGGCGGCATTTCGCGAAGGCGTATTTGTTTCTGGCCGCCTTCAGCACGCCGCTGGTGCTCTCCGTGCACTCGGTCGTTTCCTTCGACTTTGCGATGGCGCTGACGCCCGGCTGGCATGCGTCGATCTTCCCGCCGTACTTCGTGGCCGGCGCCATCTTCTCGGGATTCGCGATGGTGTGGACCATTGCCATCCCGATGCGCAAATGGTTCAAGCTCGAACACTACATCACGCTCAATCACCTCGATGCCACGGCCAAGGTCGTGCTGTTCACGTCGATGGTGGTTGGTTGCGCGTACATGATCGAGTTCTTCGTGGCGTGGTACAGCGGCGTGCGTGCCGAGCAGGAGTTCTTCTGGAATCGCGTGTTCGGGCAATGGTGGTGGGCCGCCTGGATCATGTTGCTGTGCAACATGGCGCTTCCCATGTCCCTCTGGTCGCAGAAGCTTCGACGGAATCCCACGTGGCTGTTCGTGCTCAGCATTTTTATCAATCTGGGCATGTGGTTCGAGCGTTTCGTGATTGTTGTGCCCTCGCTGTCGCATGAATTCGAACCGTGGCAGTGGGGCACATACGCGCCCAGCTGGATCGATATGTCGATCCTGGTGGGTTCGTTTGGCTGGTTCTTCATGTGGTTCCTGCTGTTCGTGAAGCAACTGCCGATCATGGCGATCGCCGAACTCAAGGAGATCGTGGTGCCGAGAAACAAGCATGGCCATGACGGAGGGCATCACTGATGCAAGGCGTACTGGGAGCATTCCATGAACTCGACACCACCGTCGCGGCGATCGAGGATCTCAAGAAGCAACGCATTGGCGATGTCACGGTGTATTCGCCGACCATCCGTCATGAAATCGATCATGCCATCGACGGTCCCAACAGCGTGGTGCGGCGCTTCACGCTGATTGGCGGATTGCTGGGCGTGAGTTTCGGCTACTGGATCGCGATCTGGTCGTCGGAGTACTGGCCGCTGGTGACGGGCGGGAAGGCCATCGCATCGTGGATTCCGTATACGATCATCGGATTCGAAGTGATGGTGCTCGTCGGCGCGCTGTCGACCGTGGCCGGCATGTTCATCAACTCGCGCATTCCGCGACTGACCACAACCACCGGATATGACGTTCGCTTTTCGGCTGGCCATTTCGGCATTTTCATTGCCTGTGACACGGCGAAGGCGGGACAGGCCGAAGCGCTCTTGCAAAAGCATGGCGCGGTGGAGGTGCGACGTGAAGACTGAGTCTGCCACCCTCGTTCTTGCAACGCGGATGCTGCGCGTCGCGGCGGTTGGCTTGCTGCCGGTCGCGTTCGGCGCGTGCACTTGGTTTACCGATTTCAAACGGCAGCCCGCCATTGAGCCGTGGGAGCCGGTGTCGCAGAATGTGAACGACACCACCACGCCGCCGCGCGGGCAGCCCAAGTTCAGCGTGCCGGTGCAGGGAACTTCGGCAGCCGCGTACGGGATTTCGTACTCCCCCATGCCCGCGACCACCGATTCGTTCGCGGCCATTCCCAGTCCGCTCGCCGCCGATGCGCGGTCGCTGGCGAACGGCAAGCTCGAATACCAGATCAACTGCGCCGTCTGTCACGGATATGCTGGCGACGCCAACGGCGGCATGAAGAAGGTCAATCCGGCATACGCTTTTGCACCGAGTCTTCTCACCGATCTCGCAAAGACACGTACTGTTGGATACATCTTCGGCATCGTTCGTAATGGGCGCGGCGTCATGCCCAACTACAACCGCGTCGAAGAAGCCGATCGATGGGACGTGGCCAATTACGTGAAGGCGTTGCAGGCCGGGACAGCAGACACCACCATGGCTGGCATGCCCGGCGAGAACGGCGTCACGGTGCCGGGACCGTCGCAGACGGCGCCCACGGTTCCATCCAAGTACGTGCACCCCACCGTCGTGCCAACGCGTGGTTCGCTGAACATCAACTCGGCCACCTACAAGGGTTCAGCGAAGGCCCCTGAAGGTGCGGCGAGCAAGGAGAAGCCGGAGTGAGTCAACACTATCACTATCCGACGCGCGAGGAATTCGCGCGACGCCTGATCAACAAGCCGTTCCCCAAGGGCCTCAAGACGCTCTTCGCGGTACTGGCGCTGATCGGGTTGGCCACGTTCCTGGGCGGCGTGTTCACCGGTCAGGAGCGCGCGTGGCATGCGCTGCACTTCAATTGGCTCTACTTCACCGTCATCAGCACAGCCGGTACCGCGTTCGCCGCGGTGCAGCGCATTGTCACCGGGCGCTGGTCGCGTCCGATCGTGCGATTTGCCGAGGGCTTTGTGGCGTTCGTGCCGGTGGCGTTTGTCCTCCTGTTGGTGATCCTGCTGTTCGGCAAGGAACACATCTTCACGTGGGCCGGTCGCGAAGCCATCACGGTTCAGGAAAAGGCCACGTATCTCGCGCCCGGGTTCTTTCTGGCGCGAGGGGTGCTGATCTTTGGCCTGATCACGGTGCTGCAGTTGTGGTTCGTCTGGAACTCGGTTCGTCTCGACGTGGCGGTCTTGCCTGAGTACGGCGCCAAGTGGGCGGCCGGTTTGCGCGCCAAGATGCGCGCCGGCTTTGGCGACGAGCGTCGTGAGCTGCACTCGCAGCATTCGCAGCAGGGCAAGCTGGCCGTGGCGGTGTGCATGACCTTCGTGTTCGGGTGGTGCGTGATGGCGTGGGATTACTCCATGACGCTGTCACTCCACTTCCAGCAAACCATGTACGCGTGGATCGTGTTCATGGGCGGCTGGGTGAACATGATCATGGCGCTGTCGTTGCTGTCCATGTGGTGGCGCAACCATCTGGACGCGAAAGACCTGGTCACCACCAATCACTTCTGGGATCTGGGCAAGCTGGGCTTCGCGTTCACGGCGTTCTTCGGCTACATCAGCTTCAGCCAGTACCTGGTGATCTGGTACGGCAACATGCCGGAAGAGACGTTCTTCTATCGCTTACGACTAATGGGCGTGTGGCAGCCGGTCACGACGCTGATTCCGATCTTTGCGTTCGTGTTGCCGTTCTTTGGTCTCATCTCAAAGGCCGCCAAGGTGTACCTGCCGACGTTCGTGTTGTTCTCGGTGTGCAGCCTGATCGGGGTCTACTTGCATCGCTACATCGAGGTGTATCCGTCTATTTATGGCGAGGCGGCGAGCCTGCCGTTTGGTCTGTGGGAGATTGGCACCACGCTGGGCTTCCTCGGTATTTGGGGGCTGTGCTACGCGGCGTTTATGGACGCGTTCCCGGTCATGCGGGTGTTCATGATGACGTCGCCGTTCCGTGATGAGGTGCAAGTGCCGGTGGACGCTCGAACCATGGAACCGCTTCCAGCGCACGAGTAGAGGATTCGGCGGGATGTGAAACGGGCGGCTTCCTTGGTGAAGCCGCCCGTCGCCTATAGAGCCACCCTCAAAGACATGTCAGGGGGTGATCTGCACCGAAAACACAACGTTTCCGTACTTGGTGTTGTACACGGCCTTCCGTCCATCCACGCCCACCTGCGTTGAGGAAAAGCCCGCCTCCAGATTGATGTGCCACACCGCGCCACCGTCAATTACTTGACCGATGGCTTGAACGTTTGCCGTCTCGGCGCCGGTGAACGTCTTCAGGTACGGACCATCAGAGGTCGTGGCCGTCACGCGGTAGCTCGACGCTCCCGGCACTTTCGCTATCGAGATGCGCGCCGCAATAAAGCCCTCCGGATGCGCTTGCGTTGACTGCGTGAAGATGGAAAAGTTCGCGCGAAGCAGGTCCACTTGCACCGTCGCCGTGCGGGTGCCGATCGTCTCGAGCACGGTGCCCGCGACGATCGACAGGGCCTGCACTTGAATCTGATCCGTGCCTCCCGTGGCCGAGGTCGCCGCGGTGTAGGTCACCTGAGTGTTTGGCGTTTGCGTGTTGTTCGCGACGTTTAGTGTTCCCTGAGTTGCCGAGTTCACGAACTTGTACGCCAGGTTTGCCGCGGGAATCTCACCGGACGGTGACAGAGACACGGTGAACTGCTTGGCCCCGCCCGGCGCCAGCGTGTTGTT
>JBEBIR010000375.1:0-4265 GCA_040080315.1 Gemmatimonas sp. | reverse complement strand
GCCTCGGACGCCTGCACCGCCGAGTCGGTGGCCGCGGCTTGCGTGACCGCCGTGCGCCGCCAGGCTTCCACCGACGGTCGTAACCAGTATGGCAAGCCCGGATCGCTGGCGAAATCCGCCGGCGTGCCGACGCTGTTGATCACCGTCGGGCATTGCCAGACGCGGTGACGCGCGAGTTCTGCGATCAGCGAGGTCGCCGTGTCGCTGATGCCAATCATGTGCTCAAAGCTGCGCTGACGCGCGTTGATGGCCTCGAGCGCGGTGATCTCGCGCGGCACGTGGCCCTCGAACGGAATGCCGATGCGTGTCGCTTCGTCGGCGAGCGCGAAATAGGCGTCCTTGGGAATCAGCGTCTGTGTCTTGATCAGGTCGACGCCGCGCTGCTTGAGCATGCGCACGGCGGCGCGCGCCTCGTCGGGTGTCGCCACCTTGATCGACGCGGCATAGCGCGTGGTCGGACCATCGATCATCGGGCCGGACACGAGCATGCGCGGGCCAATCAGTTGATGCGCCGCCACACTATCGCGCGCGGCGAGCGTTGCTTCGAGATTGCTGCCCAGATCGCGCACGCCGGTGACACCGTTGACGATGAACAGCGGGAACATGACCTCATTGGTGCTGCGAAAGCGCGCGGTATCATTGGAGAAGTACGCGTGAATGTGCATGTCCCACAGCCCGGGGATCACGAACATCCCGGTTCCATCCAGCGTCGCGGCTGCGCGCGTTACCGCGCTCGCGTTCTCGATGCGCGCGATGCGCTTTCCCTCAATGACAATCGTCTTGCGCGGCTGGAGCCGACCGTTCGTGACATCGACGATCGTGACGTTGTCGATCGTGATCGTTTGCGCCCGAATCGGTACCGCCGCGAGCAGGCCGATGGCCAGAAGTGTCGTTCGCATAGTCGTCTCGGACCCGCTACTGCGGCCGTGCTCCCAGTCGCTCCAGCAGCACACCCAGTTGCTTGATCTCCTCGCCGTAGCGTGCCCAGTCACCCTCGCGCTGCGCCTCCATCGCCGCCTGATAGTGGCGCTGTGCCTCGGCGATCGTTGAACGCGTTGCCGCATCGATCACGCCCGCCGATGACGGCACGCGCGGGATGGCCGCACTGTCTGCCGCCGCCACCACCGTCGGTTTCCGGGAATCGATGCGGCCGCCGAACATGTCGGACAGCGCAGCATCGAGCGTTTCGCGCATGATGACTTGATTCTGGTACGCGACGACTACGCGCTTGAGCTCCGGGATCTGACCGCCTTCCGCCTGGAGATACATGGGCTGCACGTACAGCAACGCCTTGTCGATCGGAATGACCAGCAGGTCACCGCGAATCACCTGCGAGCCGCGCTGATCCCAGAGTGATACTTGGCGCGCGATGTCGGTGTCCTGATTGATGCGATTCTCGATCTGGCGCGGACCGAACACGAGACTCTGTCGCGGGAACCGATAGACGCGGAGCTTGCCGTACGCGGCGCCGTCGTTCCGGGCCACCATCCAGGCGGCGAGGTTGTCCTTTCCGCGAGGCGTGAAGGGCGCCATGTAGATGAACTCCGCGTCCTTCTCGTCAGGGAGTCGCATTACGATGTGCCGCATGAACGGCACCGCCTGATCGTTCCGCGAGACCACCGGAATCTGCCATTCGTCTTCGCGATTGTAGAACGTGGCGGGCGTATTCATGTGATACGTGACGTAGCGAGACGTTTGGGCGCGAAACAGGTCGTCCGGATAGCGCAAATGGGTGCGCAGATCGGCCGGCATCTTGTCCAGTGGCTCAAAGACGCCGGGGAAGACCTTCGCCCACGTCTTGATGAGCGGATCGTTCGGATCTGACACATAGGGGGTCACGGTGCCGTCGTGCGCGTCGATGATGATCTTGACGCTATTGCGCATGTACGTGATGCCATCGGCCGCCCGGAACGCATACGGGTAGCGCCCCGAGATCGTGTACGCGTCGAGAATCCACTGCAGCGAACCATTCTCGGCGATCACGATGTACGGATCACGATCGAACTTGAGAAACGGGAACGCCTTCTGTGCGCGCTCCACAATATTGCGGTTGTACAGGATGCGACTCTCGGGGCCGATGTCGCCGGACAGGAGAATCTTCGACGACCCGAACTGCGCCGCAAGAATCAACCGCCGGACCAGATTGCCGACCGGTACACCACCTGTGCCGTCGTACGTGCGATAGATGTTCTGGTCGCCCGCCGGGTAATCGAACTCCTTCTGCTTCGTGTTGACGAACACGAATTGATCGGTGAGTTCACCGAAGTAGATCTGCGGACGCGTGACGCGGAGTGATCCTGTGGTGGACGGTGGCAAGTCCTTCACAAACAGCACGGGCAGGCCTTCGGTTGTGACCTGATTCACAGGACTCAGCGTCAATCCCATGCCGTGCGTGAACGTCAAGTGCTCGTTGATAAACGTCCGCGTGGGTAGTGACGCGGAGTTGAGCTCGCGGGGTGCCAACAGCACCTGCCGATAGCGTCCGTCAATCCAGTATCGATCGTCATCCACCGACACGAAATCGTAGTAGGTGCGAATCTCCTGGATCTGGCTAAAGGTGCGCAGCAACGGCTCCCGATCCCACAGTCGCACATTGTCAACGGTGGGCGCGTTGGCTCGAATACTCTCCAATGTCAGGTTGGCTTCCGCGCCGATGTCGCGCACTTCCACCTGGTCGATGCCCCACGCGCGGCGCGTGGCCTCAAGATGATGCGCGAGATACGGTTCTTCGCGGGTCAACTCGGTGGGAGCCACCACAAACTTCTGTATGACGGTTGGCACCAGGAATCGCCCCACCGCCGACACGCCCACATACCCGGCAATTGCCAATCCTGCGTAGAGCCCCAGTTGTCCGCGGAATCCTCCCACCGCAATCACGATGGCGGCGACTAACCCGGTGACCGCGGCAATGCGCAGCGCGGGGAGTGTCGCGTGTAGGTCCGTATAGCTTGCGCCAACCAGCGGACCGGTGTTTGAGAACAGTAGATTGGCCGAATCGACGAACCACAGCTGCGACGCCCAAATCGCGAAGATCGTCGCCAGGATGACTGACAGGTGACGTCCCGCCGACGGTTCGATACGCAGTCGCTGCGGCAGCACTACGATATCACCGCGCACGAAGTACACGACCACCGTCATCAGCAGTGTCAACACGGCGAGGCTGGCCAGCACACCAAGGATTGCCGATAGTGCCGGCAACGTGAACACGTAGTACGCGATATCGCGCCCAAAGATCGGATCGTTCGTCCCAAAGGCGGTCTGGTTCACGGCCAGCAGCACCACATCCCATATCGCGCTCGCGCCAAGGCCGAAGAACAAGCCGACGACGACGGCGATCGGGCGAGCGAGCCGGCCCAACCGCGCACCGATATCGATCGTCATGTCACCTTGCCCGGTGCGCAGACGGATCCCCACCGAATCGGGGATCACACCGCGCTTTGCGAGCGACAGGTTGAGGTGAAGCAGTCCGCCGGCCAGCACGGCGACGGAGACAAATAGCGCCACGCGACTCAGCAGCGTCCGTGTGAAGAGCACCTCGAATCCGATCTCTCGAAACCACCACAGATCCACCAGGAGTCCGGTGGACATCGGAATGACCACGAGCGCCAGGAGAGCAAGCAGCGCGATCACGACGGCGGGAGAAATGCGACGAGCGGCCACGGATACCTCGGAGAGTGTTGGCGTCGTGCCGCCCAACGCGGTCAGCGACCCACAATGACCTCAAGTATACCGCCGGGCACGCAGTGCGCTGGCCAAACACTCGAGGTTGCCGCTCACGGGTTCCGCGCCGAGCGATTGCCATGCAACATTGTGCGATGAAACGTCTCCTCATCGGACTGTCGGTCGGACTCACGTTCGGCCTATCCCTCACGGCGGCTGGCCAGAGCCCCGCCACACCCCCGCGCCAGACTCAGGCGGACGACTACACCCGCTACGAGTTGCTGGCGCCGGGTTCCGGAAAGTTCCGGATACTCTACGACGTCACCGCTACCACTCCGGGTGCGACGTTCTTCTTTAACGCGATCCGCTCGGGCAGCATCGCCACCGACGAACGCGTGACCGATCGCGCGACCGGCAAGTCGTTGGCGTTCGAAGTCGTCGGCGCCACCGCCGCGCGCGCCGGCGGCATGCGCGTCGCGGACAGCACGCAGCAGTACATCCGCGTGGCGCTGGCGCGACCGGTGCCAGCGGACGGCGGTGAGGCGCGTGTGCTGATCGACAAGACCTACGAGGACGCGAAGAGCTATTTCGTGGACGGCGACGCG
>JBEBIR010000019.1:0-17878 GCA_040080315.1 Gemmatimonas sp. | reverse complement strand
GATCACCGCGAGTCGCGAGGCAGCAAGTCCGGCACTGGCCACAACCCTTAGTACCACCATCCCGACGGCGCCGAGCGCGTGGTGGAATGGAGCGACTGGCAGTCCTTGCACTCCGAACGCTGGTAGCCAGAGCGGCGCCCAGATCGTCCACGAGACGCCGTACGCAAGCGCGAAAAAGACGAGCAGTGGATGCCTACGAATCGCGGTCCTCAACCTCGACCTCAATGCCACCCACCCACCCGGCGACGAGATTGTAGACGGCGGCAGCGATGAATGTGCCGATCGCGCCAATGACCGCGTACATCAGCGGCACTGCAATGGCGAATCCGATTCCCAACGCGCCGGCACCCGACGCCTCAGGCGCCACGAGAGTGAAGAGGAAGAAAATCGGCGCGAAGAGCAGCCCCATGAGTCCGTACAGAATCCCCGACACCTTTGCCGCCTGTGTGGGGTCGATGCGCCGAAGTCGCCGTTTCGCCATGAGATCCTCCAGTGTGGTATGGGGACTATCTGTCCAGCGACGGAAAAAGCTGCGCGCGGGAATAGTCTTCGGATAGTATTGGGCCGAGTGCCAACGATGGCTCAGACACTCGGCCGACAATTGCACGCATACGGCCTATCCACTCGCTGAGACCGCCTGCCCCAACGGCATTCTCCACACCGACTCGCGACACCACCCTTGCCGATGCCGATCGGCGGTGACGCGCTCGTTGTGTCAACACTTCAAGGGGGCTGGGTATCGTGCACTGGATTCACCGTTCGACATCGCTAGTGGCGGGAACGGTGCTCCTCGTCATCGCCTGGAGTGGATCCGATCATCTCGGCTTTGACCCGGCGCCCTATCTGTCGGACTTGCAGGCGTTGGAGGACTCAACGGCCCGCAGCTACGCCAATCTCGAATGGCAAGTGCAGCAGGGCGTGGTCGATCCCGTCGCGCTGCATCGTCGAACCGACTCTCTCATTCGTGCCGCGAGTTCGGCGAGCGACGCGCAAGCGGCGTTGATCGCCTTTGGCTCGGCGATGAAGGACGGTCACTATCGATTGCGTCGCCCGCAGACGAGTGCCATGAAATGGATGATGACGCGCATTTCCGGTGAGCGTGAATCCGCGCCGTTCGTCGCGATGGGTGGCGCGAAGGGGTGCGCTTCGTTGGGCTATCGCGATCTTCGAACGTCCTCACCGCTTCGCTCTCACAGTGCCTATCACGCTGTTGGGCGCCCCGACGCGTCGTTCCCGACGGGGTTTGTTGACTATAACGGGCAACGAGTGGGCGTACTTCGCATTGCCTCGTTTGGCAATGATGGCTATCGCACGGTCTGTGCACGCGCATGGCCCGTGGCCAGTCGCGCCGATTCGAGCGGCGTCTGCGCGGCCCGCTGTCAGCGTCTCCTCGAGGATGCAACATCGGACTCGCTGCTGGCTGAGCTTCGGCACGCGATCGCACGCCTCACGTCGCTCGGCGTCACGACATTGCTGGTCGATCTTACGGGCAACGGGGGTGGAACCAACTGGGTCACCCCCGCTGCGCGCCAGTTCACTGCGCGTCGGCTGAACGGTCACGTGGCAGGTGAGATTCGGCACCCGCACACGGAACGGCGACTCGTCACGGCGGTGTCCGCGCTTCGCACCGCGCTGGCGAACAGTGCAGACAGCTCGTGGCGCGAATCGTTGGCGTTGGCAGTCGCACGCGCCAATGCGCAGTTGGCCGCAGTGCGGGCGCCATGCGACCGTCGCGCGATCTGGCGAGAGGGCCTCGCGTCCATTCGCTGTTCACAACTCGCAACGCATCGTATACCACGGGATTTCTGGAGTACCTTCCTCCGGGCGCGCACGGGCTGCCCAGCGCTGGCGTCGCGTTCGGGCCGGCGCGCTATCACTACGACGAGGGCACGTGGAGTGGTCCGCTGGTTTTGCTCGTCGATCGGCACACGGCGTCCGCCAGCGAGGACTTTATGGTGGCGCTCAAGGATCAGGGCGCCGCGCGTGTCATTGGTGAGCGTACCTACGGTGCGGGTTGCGGCTATACCGACGGTGGTATTGGCTTTGTGCTGGCGCATAGCGAACTGCTGGTGACGATGCCCGATTGCGCCCGTATCCGCCTGAATGGAAAGAACGAGGTGAGCGGAATCGAGGTGGATCTTGAGGTCAAGCGGGATGCGACTCTCATACTGGACGCGGTGACACTTATCGTTCGCGGGCGTCTGGCGCCCTCGGCGCCGGATCCCTGACACGAAGCAGCATCACGTCGTAGCGCAGTGTGTCCGACGGCACATACATCGGTTTGACGGTGGTATCACACGTTGGACAGGGGACATCACGCCGACTCAGTGACGGCGGCACAATGAGGAGCCAACGAGCACCAACACGCATGCTGCTGACCGCTTGGTCGAGTCCATCGATGACCTGGTGGGCGCCGAGGCGAAAGGTGATTGGTGAGTTTGACGCGTACGAATCGAAGATGATGGTGCCAATCATGTGGCGCATCGTTTCGTGAATCATCACGTCTTGTCCGACGCGGCTGTGCGGGCCTGTTCCGCTGTCCAGCACGGCGTACTGCAATCCGGTCGAGGTTGTCTGCCAAGCGGGACCGGCGGCGGCAGCTGGCGTCTCGGGCGCCCGTTCGGTGCACGAAAACGCGGCGAGCAGGCCGACGCCGATAGTGGCGCGTTTGGCGAACCTCACCCAAATCATTCCCAGCGAAACCATCTGGTCGACAGGGCGCTGCATGCGGCAAACACGACAACCAGGGCCACGGCATTCATCCAGTGCGCGCTCCATCCTGATCCATCCCAGACACCCTGCATAAGGGCGACCGCGTGCGTGGTGGGCAGCGCCTGCGCGAGCACCTGCAACGGGGTCGGCAGCTTGTCGACTGGATAGAACAAACCGGATAGCGCGATCATCGGATACAGCACGGCCGCGCCAATCGGTTGCGCGAAGCGCGCGGTGGGAATGATGCTGGCGATGATGAAACCCAGTGACAGGATGCTCAGACTGCTGAGCAGGAGTGCCGCGCCAAAGCTGATCATCGACACGTTCATCGTACCGGGGAGAATTCGTCGTCCCGCCAGCATCAGCAGCACCAGACTGACGATGGTGAACAGGAGCTTTACGAGTACTTGAGCGCTGAGAATGGTGAGCGGAGACAGCGGCGTGGCGCGCAACCGTTTGAGGATGCCGCCTTCGCGGTAGATGGAGATGATCGCGACCAGCGACATCACGGCGTTGACGGCAATCATCAACGCCGCCAGAATCGCCACGTTGAACGGCGCCTGCGAAACGGTGTCCGCCGCAGGTTGCGCGTCGCGGAGTGTTCGACCCAACACGACAAAGAGGAGTATGGGGATTCCCAATGTGCCCACGACACCCAATGGCTCTCGCAGGAAAACCTTGATCTCGACCCAGGTGAGTTTCCAGAAACCCTTCAGTAATCCGTTCATGTCTGGTCAGTCCCTGATTCCGTGACCGGTGAGTTTGAGGAATACATCTTCGAGCGTCGGGTGCTCGGTCCGGAAGCCGCGCACATGGATGCCCTCGCGCGCGATCACGTGAATCACGTCGGTGGTGAAGGCATCGCCCTCGCCATGCAGCGTGTGTGACGATCCCGCGCTGGCGACCGATCGAAGCGCAGGCACGTCAGCCATTCGCGCCGCCACGTCTGCGATGTCGCTGGTGAACACCACCCGGCGCTCCGGACAGTGCTTTGCCACCAACTCGGCCGGACTTCCGATCTCGATCAACGCGCCGTGTTCGATGATGCCGACACGATCACAAAGACGCTCCGCCTCTTCCATCAAGTGCGTGGTGAGAAACACCGTCTTGCCGCGTTCCTTCATGCCCACGATGAGTTCCCAGATCGCGCGGCGGGCCTGTGGATCGAGTCCCGTGGTGAGTTCGTCGAGGAACACCACTTCCGGGTCGTG
This sequence comes from Gemmatimonas sp., assembly GCA_040080315.1. Classification (GTDB taxonomy): domain Bacteria; phylum Gemmatimonadota; class Gemmatimonadetes; order Gemmatimonadales; family Gemmatimonadaceae; genus Gemmatimonas. Next base: position 13,955 of record JBEBIR010000019.1, on the reverse strand, counting down.
GATCAATGCCAGGGCAACAAACAGGCGCTGCTTCTGGCCGCCGGACAGCGTCATGAACCAGGCGTTGCGCTTTTCCTCAAGTCCGAGTCGGGCCAGCAGATCGTTGGCGTCGACTACCTGAGCGTACAGGGACGCCCAGAGGTCCACCGCTTCCCAGACCTTGATACGCTTTTGCAGGTGCGCTTCCTGATGCTGGACGCCGATCCGCTGGCGCAGCGCGGTCGCGTCGCGTTGTGGATCGAGTCCGAGCACGTGAATGGTGCCGCGATCCGGTTTCCGGAGGCCTTCCACGCACTCCATTGTCGTGGTCTTTCCGGCGCCGTTGGGTCCGATCAGCCCGAAGATCTCTCCTTCGTGCACTTCGAGTGACACGTCGCTCACGGCGACGGTGGAGCCGTAGCGTTTGCCGAGGTGCGAGACGGAAATGACGGTGCGAGGCATCCCACAAACTACGTGGCCGGATGCGGGTTGTTACGAAGGTAGCGATCCCGACCGGGCAGACCTCGGAATCGGCAGCGATGCCTGTCGCTCGGTCGCTCCAGCCAGCAGCTTTGAGGCGTTGCAGGTAGTTGATGGTTGTGGGCAACCCTTTGCGGTACGTGGGAGACAACGGTATGCGGAGCAAGACTCCGATGAATCGAACGTCACTGCGGTTGGTCGCGCGCTGTTCGCTCATGGCGCTGGCCATGGCGGCGTGCCGCGCCGGTGCACCGATCCGCGGCGCAGTTGGCACTGCGACGGTCAGTCAGGGCACGGTCGTGGCGACCAAGGCCAACGCGGCCGATGTGCACTTCATGTCCGGCATGATTTCACACCATGCGCAGGCGGTGCTCATTGCCGGCTGGGCCGCGTCGCACAATGCCCGAGCAGACATTGTTCGCTTGTGCGAGCGAATCGTAGTGGGTCAGGCCGATGAAATTGTGCTGATGCAGTACTGGTTGCGTCAGAAGGGCGCGCCGGTTCCCGATGCGAAGGCCACGCATATGAAGATGACCATGAACGGCATGGAGCACGACATGCTGATGCCGGGAATGCTCTCGCCGGAGGAGCTTGCCGAATTGGACAAGTCCAGAGGGTCCGCCTTCGACCGGCTGTTTCTGCAGGCCATGATCAAGCATCATCAGGGTGCCATCACGATGGTAGACGAGCTGCTGGGCTCCGAAGGGGCCGCGCAGGATGACGTGGTCTACAAGTTCGCGTCGGATGTCTACGCCGATCAGACTACCGAAATCAGTTTCATGCAGAAGATGCTCGCGACCATCCCCGCGGGTCCCAGCCAGTGAGTTCGTCCACTCGAGTCTTGCTTCGCGCGTTGCCACGCCACCTCAACGGATACCGTCACGTGAAACTCTCTCGCTCCCTCTCTGCGGCGCTCGTTGTGGGCGCGTTGTACAGCGCAGCATGCGCCTCCTCGAGTTCGACGTCCTCGTCCTCCGGTGCGGGTCCGGTGATGGCGCCCAATATGTCCACGACACCGCCAACGCCCGATCCGCGTGTGGGGCTTCGCCCCGGGACCATGGCGCCGTGGCCGAAGGACACGTCCAAGCGCTACATCGTTCAACCGGCCGCTGAAGCGCTTTGGAATTTGCGGTTGTTGTCGAACAGCAAATCGCCCGAGCCGTTTACCGGTACCACGAATTCCGATTTGGCATTCATCGGCAAGTACGTCATTCAAGGCAACTATGACGGCTATCAGGTGTGGGACATTTCCAACCCGGTCAAAGTCAAGTCGGCCATGACCTATGTCTGCCGTGGTTCACAAAGCGATGTCTCGGTGTACAAGAATCTGCTGTTTGTCTCCGGTGAAGCGACGAGCGGACGCGTCGATTGCGGTCTGCAGGGGGTGACGGATTCCGTCAGTCAGCATCGATTCCGTGGCATTCGCGTGTTCCGCTACGACGACATCACGAAACCCAAGTATGTCGCGAGTGTGCAGACGTGTCGCGGCTCGCACACGCACACGGTGGTCGTTGATCCGAAGGACGACAAGAACGTGTACATCTACGTCTCCGGCTCGGCCGGCGTGCGCTCACCAAGCGAAATGCCGGGCTGCCTGAGCGCGCCCGCCGACCCGAACTCGGCGCTCTTCCGAATTGAAGTCATTCAGGTTCCCCTGGATGCACCGGACAAGGCGAGCATTGTCGGATTCGGCCGCATCTTCAACGATCTCGGACCGCGTCCTGTGCATGCGGAGCCAGTGGACACGAGCGCCGGTCGCGGCGGTCGTGGCGGCGCGGGGCGCGGCGGTCCGCCGGGCGCGGCAGGCGCACCACCAGGTGGGCGCGGCGGACGGGGTGGTGCCGGACCGGCGCTACCGCCGGGTATGCGCGCAGGACCAAACCAGTGTCATGACATCACGGTGTATCCGGCCGTTGGACTCGCCGGCGGTGCGTGCGGCGGCTACGGCCTCCTGCTGGATGTGCGCGATGTGAAGAATCCCAAGCGCATCTACGCCGCTGCCGACTCGAATATGTCTTTCTGGCACTCCGCGACATTCAGCAACGACGGATCCAAAGTGCTGTTCAGCGACGAGTGGGGTGGCGGTACGGCGCCGCGCTGCCGCAGCACTGACAAGTATGAGTGGGGCGCGAATGCGCTGTTCACGATCGTGAACAACACGATGCAGTTCAAGAGCTACTACAAGATGCCGGCCGCGCAAACCCAGAACGAGAATTGTGTGGCGCACAACGGCTCGCTGATCCCGATTCCGGGGCGCGAGGTGATGGTGCAGGGGTGGTACCAAGGCGGCATCTCGATCTTTGATTGGACGGACGCGTCCAAGCCGAAGGAGATCGCGTACCACGACCGTGGTCCGACATCGGTCGATCCGTCGTTCCGTGCGCCCGGTGGATCCTGGTCGGTGTATTGGTACAACGGCGTCATCGTGAGTTCTGAAATCACTCGCGGACTGGACGTCTTCGAGCTGTTGCCCAGCGCCTTCATTTCGCAGAACGAGATTGACGCGGCGAAGACCGTGAAGTTCGACTACCTGAACGTGCAAGGGCAGCAGAAGATGGTGTGGCCGCCGAGTTTCTCTTTGGCGCGCGCGTATGTCGACCAACTGGCGCGGTCGAGAGGGTTGAGCGCTGCGCGATTGGCGTCGGTTTCGTCGGAACTGGCTGCGGCGGAGAAACTCTCGGGACAGAAGCGGCGCGATGCGCTCACGGCGTTGAGCACGCAGTTGCATACCGAGGCACGGACGTCCAGCGATGCGCCGAAGGCGCACACGCTGGCGAGCGTGGTGGGTGATTTGGCGAAGTAGCGCGGCGACGCAGGACGGGAAAGGGCACCGCGCGCCATCCGGCGCGCGGTGCCCTTTCCACGTGCTGCGTCGTCCGCTGCTACTTCACACCCGGTACGCCCGTGGGTGGCAAGGCGACGAGGTATCCGTGAATGGCCGCGATTTCATCATCGGAGAGATGCTTCAACGTCCCCTGGGCGGCCTTCGCCATCATCGTGAGCTTGGTGGCCGGGTCACGCGGCGTTCCCGTGCGCAGCAACGTGGTGAATTGCGCCAAGTTGTATCCCACCGCAACGGACAGCGACGGTGTCTTGAAGGCCGAGTCGCCGGTGAGCTTCGGTCCGTGACATTCCGCGCAGATCATGCGGACCATGTATTCGCCTCGTCGCGTTGTCAGATGGGCGGTGTCTGCACCCACGCGCATCTGCGTGGTGTCGATGTATTTGACGGACGTGCCGAATTCTCCAAGCGCGATGCCCATTCGACCAATCGGTCCGAACGAATTCGCCGGAAGTGGAATGGCCGCCGGGATCGGTTGTGAGCGCAAGTACGCGATGACCGCCGCGAGGTCGGCATCACTCATGTGGTAAAATCCGGGTGGCGGCATGATGAACGTGGTTGAGCCGTCCTTCTTTACCCCATAGCGCATATATCCGGCGAATTCGGAATCGGAGTGCTTCGTGAGCCGATCAAGGACGTTTGGTGCGACGATCCGTGCAATACCCGGTTCTTCGAACATCACCTCGCCTTGCATGGTTGGCCCGTGACAACCCCGACAACTGAGCTCGACCAAGTGCGCGCCGCGCGCCAGTGAGGCTGAATCAGTGGGGAGCGTGATCGGCACTTCGCGGAGTGCGTATGTGCGCGCCATCGTGCGCTCACTCATCACGTAGATCGTCGTGACCGCAACAATCAATAGTGCGGCAAGGCCACCGAGTATGCGCAGCGTCCACTTCTTCAAAGGAGACATAGCGAGCGGGAGTATGGGGGAGGGCCGAACGCCGGGCGAAAAAATAGTACGGCCGCTGATTCAGGCCCGCCAGCCGCCGATACGCTTCCCTGCCGGCGCATCGCCGCCTGCGCTACCTCAGGGACGTAGCGGCGCGAACTTGAAGAGTCCGCTCAGCATGTCGGACGCATACACGGCGTCGTCGGTGTGCTGAACGCCCCACATGAACACCGGTGTACCAATAGCCTGCACGGCCTTCTGTCGTCCGGCGACGAGATGCAACTGACATCGCCCGTCGGCATGACGATGGATATCGTCGCAGCGGCCCAGGTCACCTCGCACGTCAAGCACGTGCACGCCCGCGTTGTAGTACGCTGCGTACAAGATGCCGTTGGCCTCATCCATCGAGAAGTTATGTGTGCCGGCGTTGCTCACACGATAGAACGCCACCTCGCGCGGGTGCGCGAGATCGGACAGGTCAACCACATGAATGTCGCCCTGCGATGACGAGCCGACCACGCCGGCGCCTTCTTCGCCCACGAAGGCAAATCGCTTCGCCCCGTTGGTCGGATCGTGGAACCACCAGACGTTGTGTACCTGACCGCCAACCGTGAGCACTCGCGAGATGAATTGCGGATTCGAAGGTGAGCCGAGCTTTGCACCGATATCATAGATGCCGAGGCCGTGGTACCACTCAGCAGTGAAGAGCAACCCGTCGCGCACAAAGACATCATGCACGAACGGGTAGCCGATGGACAGCACCGACACTTCGACGGGCGCGGCCGGACTGGTGATGTCGACGATCACCAGCTTCGCTTCGACTCCGGATGTGGGATTGACGGCACAGAACGCGTACAGACGACCGTTCACGCGCGCGACGGCAGCCGTATGTACACCGGCCTGCAGATTGCTCGACGTGAACGGCGTAACCAGCTGCGGCTTGCGTGGATTGGCCAATGAATACAACACGATGCCGCCATGCGGCTGATACTCCATCGCAATCACCAGCACGGCACCATCATCCGACACTTCCACATCGCCCAGCGTCGTGGCGTTGGCAACGATCAGCGAATCGACCAGCAGCGGGGTCGCTCCGGACACATCCCAGATCTTCACCGCATTGCCTACTCGCGCGCCGCGCGTTCCCCACGTGGTCGTGTATCCGGTGCCGCCGCGTACCCAGAGCTCGGCCGTGTAGCGATCACTCACGCGTCCCACACCCAGTTGGGTGAGATACCCGTCGCCGGTTGGCAGTAGGGGATCTGGGACGGCCGAGGGCTGGTCCCGACACGCGGTGGCCGTCAGGGCGAGCGCCACGCCCGCGCAGGTCGATCGCACCCTGCGTGATGCACTCCGCATGGACCGTTTCCGATTCATCGGTGCGCGTGCCCTAGCGCGACATGCGGCGAAGGTCTCTGAACAGGGCATCCGGCCTCGGTGCGCGGCCGAGAAAGTCTTCGAGTACGCGTCGCGAAGACCGCTCACGGCCAAAGCGGTAGAGATGTTCGGTGAGTTGTTCATACCTGGAGTCACTTGGAGTCGAAAACGACCCCCATTGCTCCGTCATCCGAGCACGCATGTCCGCCACGAGGAATGCGCCGAGCGCGTAGTTGATCAGGTAGCCCGGTTCTTCGATCAACTGGCCCCGCATGGCCCACCACGACCATTCGGGGTGTGGGCGGATGCGCAGATACTGCGACGTGATGTCCGTCCACAACTGATTCGGGTCGGCGCCGGGCGTGCGATGCACGCGAATCTCCAGGAGCGCCCACGCCATGTCGAACACAATGCCGGCGTACTTGGCGCGCAGTGACTCCGCCAGCGTCGCACTGTCACCCAGAAACCGGTGTTGCCATGCCGGTTCGTACAGCTCGAGCGCTGCCACGTCGGCAAGTGCTTCGGTGAACGTATCGTTGTCGGGCCAGTCGATGAACGCCGGACGCGTTCGGATGCCTGCGATGTGTATGCCATGACCGGTTTCGTGCAGCAACTCGCTCAAGTTGTCGAAGCCACCCGTCAGATAGCTGGCAAACACCCAGGGTGAACCGGCTACGAGACGCTCATCGAGCCAGCGATTGCGAGTGCCGAAGTCAGTGAACGCCACCGGATACTTGCCGGCACGCGGTTCCAGGTCGTAGGCGATGCGCAATCGGTTTGGCGACGCGCCGAGCGCCTCGAAAAATGCATCGTTCACCCGACGGATATCAGTGATGTCAGCGATACGTGGGCTGAGGCGACGGCTTGCCGCGCCCGTGAAATGATACCAGTCCCATGGCTCGAGCATCGTGTCAGGCATTGCGGCGCGCCATGCGCCGAGTGCATCGGTGAGCCATGTCTCGACCTGCGTCGCGGTGAGTCCGAAGTCCAGACCTTTTCGCTCAATGGGTGATGCGGTATCGCCCCAGGACGCCGTGCGCAGCCGTAGCATGGTACGATAGGGGCTTGTGGCACCGTTGTCGTGATTGATACTCCGCCACACAGGATCGAGCGCGAGAAAGAGCTGTTTGCGTAGCGCGGGGTCGTTGGTGCGGGACAACAGGCCGAGAATCGACAACCGGTTGAGGGTGTCGCCGTTGATCACAATGCGATTCGCAGCGCGGCTGTACGCGGTCATCACCGTGCGCACAGTGACGGCGAGCGCATCGCGAGCCGCTGTCGGCGCTGTGTTGACGGTCTGCGCGTCCGCGTTGGCGGCGGCCGCGGCGCCGTGAAGAAGGGCAAGGGCGGCCGAGTCGGCAGCCGTACGCAGTGGTGGTCGTGGCGCGTGAAGCTGCGCGCGGTACCGCTGCCGTGTGGTGCGGAGACTGTCCTGAATGGCCGATGCCGTCACGCCGTTTGGCAACGTGTCGCGACCGAGCGACTCGGTGAGACGCAGCTGATCTTCCCAATAGCGGGCGCTTTGAAAGGCCTGTTCAATCGACGCCAGCGGACTGTTCGCGCTGGGTGCGGTGGTGGGCGTGCGGAGACACCCTCCGAACGCGAGCGATACGCCACCGAGCGCGACCCACGCGCCGCGCGGCCGCGTCACCGCAGCCACTCGTCCAGATGCGCCGCGACAAACGCATCGTCGGTTAACACCGGGAACCGCTGCACGGCCGATCCAATCGCCTCGACCTGTCCGAGCGACACGCGCTCGTGAGGATCGAGGGTCCACGTCCCCCGCACGAGTCCCTGTGCTCGTAGCACCTCGAGAATTCCAGGCAGGCATCCCGAGTAACCGTTGGCGGCATCGAAGATCGCGGCGTTGGCCATGGTCAGCGCTGCACCCATGGTGAGCCACTCACGTGGAACGGATTGCACACCCGCTTCGCGCCAGGCTCGAATCTCATCAAGCATCTGCACGGCGCGATGCGTCCAGACTGCCCACTGTCCAAGCAGTCCGCCGACGAAATGTCGAGCGTGTGCGCGACCGCCCGTCACCACGGGCACATCGGTCACGAGATCCGCGACCATCGCGTCATCGTTGCCTGTGTACAGCGCGATATCGTCGCGACCCGCGTCGCCCACCGCGCGCACAACGTCGAGCGTGGCGTAGCGATCGAACGGCGCGACCTTGATAGCGACCACGCTGGGTATTTCGGCGAACTCGCGCCAGAACGCGTACGACAACCGGCGTCCACCCACCGCGGGCTGCAGATAAAACCCGAACAGCGGAATGCACTCGGCGACGTGGCGGCAATGCGCGAGAATGGCGGCGTCGGCGGCGTCGCGCCAGGCGCCAAGCGACAGCAGTCCGCAATGATAACCAAGCGCTTTGGCTATCTCCGCCTCTTTCACGGCCTGATGCGTGTCGCCCACGAGACCGGCAACACGCACGAACGGCCGCGCGGAAGCTCCAGTCAGGGAGGCGTTGGCCGTTTCCGCAGCCAGTTCCAGCACGGGGCGATAGAGCCCCACGTTGCTATCGTGGATTGGAAAGCCGGTGGTATGCACGCCAACTGCGATGCCTCCGGCACCGGCGGCGACGTAATAGCGCGTGAGCGCACGCTGATGGCGCTCGTCGATGGTGCGATGCGGCGTGAGGGCCAGCGGATGCGCTGGAATGACCTGGCCGCGCAACAGATGCTGTCGCATGTTCAGCACGACCGCATCAGAAGCGTCCATCGCGAACCTCGAACTTGGTGGGCTTGTTCAGCAGGCGGCCATCGTTGCGAATCCACGTTACCGCCCATTCGCACAGCGTGTCCAGCGACAGCGCCTCATAGGGCAGCATCTGCGCCAGACGATCGGTGTTCGCCGCGAGCGCATGGGTGCCTTCGCGTCCCTCGAACACCGGCGTCATACCGGCGATGCGACCGATACGCTCGGCGATCTCGCCAACGGACACCAGCGGGCCCGTGACATTGAGCGCCGTCGGCGGCGTTGCGGCGACGGTCAGCGACCGCAATGCCAGACGATTCGCGTCGCCTTGCCAGATGACATTGGCATGGCCCGTGGTGAGCGAAACGGGTTCACCGCGCAGCACCTTCAGTGCGATCTCGGTGACCACGCCGTAGCGCAAGTCGCACGCGTAAAACAACCGGTACAGCAGCAGCGCCGACCCCGTCCGACGCGCTGCTGATTCGAATACGCGTTCGCGTCCCACGCACGATGCGGCGTACTCGCCGTCGGGAATCAGCGCATCGGTCTCGCGCGAGCCACCGTCCGACACCGCCGTGGGGCCGTATACGTTGCCCGTCGAGAAACACACGATCCGTGAACCGGCGAACCGCTCGGCGGCGAGAACGGATGCGACCACGTTCTGGGTCCATGTGCCAACCGGATCGCCCGTGGTGCCGAACTTCTGTCCGGCCATCCAGATCACGTTGCCTGCGTCGGGTAGCGCGGCGACCGCGCGCGGGTCCGAGAGGTCGGCGCGAATCGTTTCGATGCCGTCGGACTCGAGCGCCGCGGCGACCGTACCATCGCTGAATCGCGATACCGCGATGACTCGACGCGGCGAGCCCTCCAACGCGCGTCGCGCCATTCGCGCCAACGTCGGCCCCATCTTGCCACCAGCGCCCAGCACCAGCACATCACCTTCCAGCGACTGGAGCGCGCGAATGGTCGCGTTGTCGGGTGCCGCGAGTAGCGCGTCGAGCGAGGACTCGCTACTCGGCGCGCTGTCACGCCCGTGGTCGCTACTCGGCGTTTGCCGGCTCGGTGTCATCGATCGCCATCCCCAACTCGGCGGCCAGTGCTCTCCGCCCGTGCTCGATCCGATCCCGCGCCTGTTGCTTGAGCTCCGGGATGTCCTTCAGCGTGAGGTTTGACGTATCAATGGGCTCAAGCAGCTGCGCCATCGCACGCGCTGATTGAAACCGGAACGTGCCCTTGGCCATCGCGTTGCGCGTGCCCGTGACAGCGATCGGGAGGATCGGTGCACCCGCTTCGATCGCCAGGCGAAACGCTCCGTCCTTGAAGGGCAGCATCTCCCACGTCTTCGAGCGAGTCCCTTCGGGAAAGATCATGATGGAAACCTTCTTGCCGAGGCGGTCGCGGCACTGCTTGATGGCATCGACGGCTGACTCGCGTTTACCGCGAATCAGCTTGATGTCACCCGCCATCTGCATCATCCATCCCATGAATGGAATCTTGAACATCGTGTCCTTGCTCAGCCACTTCATTTCCCATGGGAAGCAGCTCAGCAGGAAGACATCGGCATACGATTCATGATTGGCGATCACGACGTAGGGTCGGCGCGCATCGCGGAGTGAGCCGCGCGTGGTGAAGCGCCACAGGGGATTGAGCCGCAACGCCACCACCGCGACCAGCCGGAACGCACGACCGGCGGCGTAGCGTCCCTTGTCGAACGGGGCCGTGCACGCGAACACGAGCGCCACAAGCGGCGTGCCGACGATCACCGCGATGACGGTCGCCGTCCACGCCCAGGCATTGAGCACCCAGCTCATCAGCCCTCGGTCGGAACCGGGTCGATGAAGCCGAACTCTTTATGCGACGAATCGCAGAATGGCTTCACCTTGGAGTGACCGCAGCGACACAGCGACATGGGCTTGCCCTCGGCAGCACGCGGCGGAATGACCTTGCCTTCGTGGTCGACGAGGCGGACGTTGGGCACGTCTTCAGCGGAAATGCCGAGGGAACCATTCTTGCGAACCGTAATGGTGATGGTCATGAGAGCACTGTGATTGAGTTATGAGGCAGAAGCAGGCGTCGGCGCGGCGCTGTCCGCGATTTCACTGGCGTGGCGCTTGAGGCGCTGGATCATGGCATTCAGGCCACTCTCCCGGGCACCCAAGCCGATGTCGTGCATGAGCAATCGGACGATGTCCGACGGCATGGACAAGGTAACCGCTGGCGGCTGGTCGTTCACAGCCGAAAAGATGATGGCGAGCACAGCGGCCACGGTGGGTGACTGACGGGCGTTGACATCGGCATAGAAGTGCACGGTGCCGTCGCCGCGCCGCTCGGGGAACAGATCGACCCGGGTCTGGCACTCGGGAACGGTGAAGGCCGCGCGATCGAGTGCAGCCAACTTCTCGGGCAGGGGCTCGAGCTTCTTCGACCATCCGAGGAGCGCCTGCATCTTGTCCTCACGTTCGAGCATCCGAAACTGCCGGAGTGTGCGCGCCAGGCCTGGCGGCAGATTGTCAGTCGTAATGTCGGACATGACGGAAGTGAACCAAGTCGGTCACGGTGGGTCAAGCGCGCGTTCGCGATCGGTCGATGGCGTGGAGTGACCGATTGACGCGACGCGCGCTTCCCAAGAGCTTGTGTGGTATGAAGAAGCGGCGCGCGACGGCTCGAGAACTGTCACTCATGGTGCTCCTGGCGGGAGCTGCCTGTCGAGAGGCTGCCGACGGGCCGGAAACGGCGGTAGGCACGCTTGAAATGGTGGAGATTGACGTCGGGCCGCTGCAACCGGCGCGTGCGGTTCGCGTGCTGGTGCAAGAGGGTGACGCGGTGCATCCGGGCGATACGTTGGCCATATTCGTCACGCCGACGCTTGCGGCATCGGAGGCGCAGGCCGCGGCGCGACTGGACGCGGCGCGCGAGGCGTCGCGAGAAGTCGAGCGCGGGTCGCGACCCGGTGAGATTGCGCGCGCGGAATCCGAACTTCGCGTGGCGGAGGCCGACGCCGAACGGGCCGCCGCCGATCTGGCTCGATTGAGTCCCCTTGCCGCGCGTGGTGACATCAGCAAGGCACAGTTGGATGCGGTCCAGACACTGGCGCGCACGACGACGGGCCGGCGTGACGCGGCGCGCGAGGCGCTGCGCTTGATTCGCGAGGGACCACGAGCCGAGCGAAAGTCGGCGGCGGCGGCGGAGGTGCGAGGCGCGGCGGCGGCGGCGGCGGCCATTCGGGCCACGGCGAATGATCTGGTGCTGATCGCACTGGTGGATGCTGTGGTCACCAGTCGAAATGCCGAACCGGGCGAGGTGCTCTCGGCTGGACAGAGTGCGATCACGTTGGGTCAACCGGCGCGTCCGTGGGCGCGCATTTATGTGTCGCAGTTTGTGGTTCCGCGATTGCACGTGGGCGACACCCTGACGGTGCAATTGGATGGCGATACGTCGACGTATCGCGGACGGATTGCCTCCATCGCCAGCAAGGCAGAGTTCACGCCACGGGTTGCCCTGACGGAGCAGGAGCGCGCGGACTTGTTGTTTGGCGTGAAGATCGAGTTCAGCGAGCGCACCGACCGCCTGCGCGCCGGACTCCCGATTACCGTGCAGCTACCGCGCGATGCGAGCGCCCGTGTGGCACCCTGAGTGGTGAACGCGCCAGCGGTGGTGCGCACGCGTGCGTTGCGGAAGGTGTTCGGCTCATTGGTCGCGGTCCATGGACTCGACCTTGAGATCCAGCGCGGCGAAGTCTTCGGCTTGCTCGGTCCGAATGGATCGGGAAAGACCACGACGATTCGTATGCTCTGCGGGCTGGTGTTGCCAACCAGTGGCACGGCGGACGTGGCCGGGTTCGACGTGACGAGCGAGGCGGAGCATGTGCGCACGCGCATTGGCTACATGTCACAGCGTTACGGGTTGTATGACGACCTGACCGTTTCCGAGAACTTGCGCTTCTATTCGGCCGTGTATGGCGTGCTGGGTGCCGACCGCGATCAGCGTCTGGCCGTGCACGCCGCGGAGGCGGGCCTGACCGATCGACTGAAGCAGATGGCCGGGACGCTCAGCGGTGGATGGAAGCAACGACTGGCATTGGCCTGCGCAACGGCGCATCGGCCGGATCTGTTGTTTCTGGATGAGCCAACGGCTGGAGTTGATCCGGCGGCCCGTCGCACGTTCTGGGAAACGATTTATCGTCTTGCCGAGCGTGGGACGACGGTGCTGGTCACCACGCACTACATGGACGAGGCCGAACGGTGCCAACGACTGGCGTTCCTCTCTCGCGGACAGTTGATCGCGCTGGGCACGCCACAGGAGATCACCACGCAGTTCGGAACCACCAACGTGGAAGAAGTGTTTGTCATGCTGCAGCAGCGTGACGAAGCGGAACGGGTCGCATGATCGCGCGTGTGCGAAGTTGGACCGTGTGGCCCATGCTGTGGAAGGAGTTCATTCAATTGCGTCGCGATCGGTTGACGTTCGCGTTGATGACCGGACTTCCTGCGGGACAGCTGCTGCTGTTCGGCTATGCCATCCAGACGGACGTGCGCAAGCTGCCCACGGTGGTGATGGATGAATCGCGCACCTCGGAGAGTCGCGCGCTGATCCAGGTGTTGCAGAACACCGACAACTTCCTGGTCGTCGCGACGGTACCCAACCGCGCCGTGGCGCAGCGATGGATTGAGCGTGGGGCGGCGCGTGTCGCGCTGGTCATTCCGCCTGACTATCAGCGCGCGCTCCGGCGCGGGGAAACGGGGCGCGCGCAACTGCTGATTGACGCCGCCGATCCGCAGTCATCGGGCGCCGCCATCTCCGGCGCACAACTGGCGGCACAGGCGCGCGGCGCGCAGTTGCTGGCAACCCAGTACAAGCTGGTGCCGCCCGTTGAGATTCGCGTTCGTCCCTGGTACAACCCAGCGCAGCGCAGTGCGGTGTTCATTGTCCCGGGGATCGTGGGGGTCTTGCTTACCATCACGATGACGCTGATCACCTCCACGGCGGTCGTACGTGAGCGCGAGCGTGGCACGCTGGAGCAACTGATCGTCACACCCATCGGCAAGACGAGTCTGATGCTGGGCAAGCTGGTGCCGTTCGTGTTGGTGGGCTACGTGCAGATGAGTGTGGTGCTGCTGTTGGGCACCTTGTTCTTCCGCATCCCCATTCGCGGCAGTGTGCTGCTGCTGTACGCGCTGTCACTGGTGTTCATCATGGCGAGTCTTGGTGTCGGGTTGATTATCTCGACAGTGGCGCGCAATCAGGTGCAGGCAATGCAGTTGAGCTTTTTCTTCATGCTGCCCAATATCCTGCTGTCGGGGTACATCTTCCCGAGGGCGGCGATGCCGGAGCCGGCGCAGTGGTTGGGCGCGCTACTGCCCCTGACGTGGTTTCTGGAAGTGCTGCGCGGGATCCTGCTGAAAGGCGTTGGCGTTGGCGACTTGTGGGTGCAGTTGACCGTGCTCACGGTCGCCGCATTTGCGTTGCTGGCGATTTCGGTGCGGAGATTTTCGAAAACACTGGACTAAGTCTCCAGTCTTTCTGGTTAAGATGCTGGAATCACTTCCACCCAACCAATCGTGATCATTCGCCGTCCTGACGACATCGCGTCCTCCGAGATCACGCCGGAGTCGGTGTACCTCGACCGCCGTCATTTCGTGGGCGCGGCTGGCGCGCTGGCGATGGGCGCGCTGGTATCGCCGTCCG
>JBEBIR010000374.1:0-4289 GCA_040080315.1 Gemmatimonas sp. | reverse complement strand
GATGCCGCCGGCATGAAGCCCACCAATGCGTCGGCGCGCGCGACGCCGAGCGCCCGCGCGGTGCGCTTTTACGTCGCCAATGGACTGCTCGATCGCCCGGAAGGTGCGGGTACCGCGGCGACGTACGGATATCGCCACCTGCTGCAACTCCTGGCCATCAAGATCCGGCAGCGCGAAGGACAGACGCTGGATGCGATTCGACTGGAGATGCGCGAGGTCACGGGCGACTCGCTGGAACGACGGGTGGCGCAGTCGCTCGCACCGGCGCTGTCGTTGCAAATGGACCCCGCCCTCCCGAGGGAGGGCGGGGTGGCCACGTGGCGACGCCTGCCGATCGCGGATGGTATTGAGGTTCATGTGCGAGACGATTCGCCAGCAGCCCGCGATGACGTACTGGTCGCGTTGCGCGATAGCTTGCGTCATGCGCTCGGTCGCTTCGATCTCGGTAGCTGACCCGCACCACGCGCGGCGCTGTGCATCGTGGTGCCCGTGGCACCCCTCACGCGAGCGCTGTCCTTACATCCCTATGCGACACCCATGACGTTTCGAGTTCTGGTCACCGACGATGTCGATCCGGAAGGCGTGGCCTTGCTCCTCGCGGAACCGGAGTTGTTGGTCGATGAAGTCCCCACCCTGTCGCGTGACGAACTGTTGCGGCGCATCGGTGACTACGATGCGATCGTCGGGCGCAGCGCGACGCGCATCTCCAGCGAGCTGCTGACGCACGCCACGCGATTGAAGGTGGTCGGTCGCGCGGGTGTCGGCGTTGACAACATTGCGCTCGACGAGGCCACGGCACTGGGCATCGCGATCATCAATGCGCCGGCCGGTAACACCGTCGCCGTTGCGGAACTGTTCTTCGGCGCCGTGATCGGATTGCTGAGGGAATTGCCGAAAGCGGCGCAGGTCATGTCCGCCGGCGGGTGGGATCGCACGTCCTTTATGGGTCGCGAACTGAAGGGCAAGACGCTGGGCATCGTGGGACTCGGTCGCATCGGAGGCGAAGTGGCCTCGCGCGCGAACGCGTTCGGCATGCAGGTGATGGCCTACGATCCATACATCGCCGATGAACGGTTCACGGCGCTGCGCGTGCGGCGCGCGCCGTCGCTTGATGCGCTGCTGGCCGAGTCGAACATTCTCACCGTGCACGTGCCGCTGACCGACGAAACACGCGGCATGATCGGCAAGCGAGAACTGGGTCGGCTTCCGTCACGATCGGTGGTGGTCAACATGGCGCGCGGCGGTATCATCGACGAGGCGGCGCTGGTGGCGGCGCTCGTCGCCGACCAGCTGCGTGGCGCGGCGCTCGACGTGTTCAGCAGCGAGCCCCTCGCGAACGACTCGCCGCTGCGTTTCGCACCCAATCTCATTCTTACTCCGCATCTCGGTGCAAACACGGTCGAGGCCCAGCGCAACGTCTCCCGCGATGTCTGCGTGGCCGTGCGCGACGCCCTGCTGCTGAAGGATCTATCGCGCTCGATCAACGTGGCCGGTGCGAGCGCCGAATGGGGCGAACTGCAGGGTGCGTTGTTGGTGGCGCGCCGCGCCGCCGCCGTCGCGCGGGCCGTGCTGGCCGATCAGGGCATGCGGGCGGTGCGGCGTGTCGCACTCCGCGTCGGACCCGACCTCGCGCATGGCGCTGGTGCGCTGCTGGCCGCCGCGGCCGCGGGCGTGCTGGAGGGCGTGATCGAGACGGACCGACTCAACCTGATCAATGCGCGTAGCCTCGCCGAATCGCGCGGGCTCGAGTTGACCGTCGGGGAATCGCATGACCTGGGGCATTCGCGGGCGATCGAGGTTGCGCTCTCGGGCGGCATGCAGCAGTTGGCGGTCTCTGGCATTGCGCCTGAGGGCAGCACGCCGCGGCTGACACGCATCGGCTCGTTTCACGTCGATGTCAATCCGCGGCAAACGCTGCTCATTCTCACGAACAAGGACGTGCCCGGTGTCATTGGACGCGTTGGAACGCTGCTGGGCGAACGCAAGGTGAATATTGCCGAGTACCATCAGGCGCGACTGGCGCAAGGTGGCGACGCACTTGCGGCCATTTCCGTTGACGGCGCCGTGGACGAAGCAACGCGACAGGCTTTGCTCGGCCTCCCGGATATTGTCTCGGCCAGCATTGTGCAGTTCCGCGCCGAGTAGCGTGACCGAGTTGGCGACACTGGTCTCGCGCGATCCCGATGTACGTCGCGCATATGCGCGTGACGCCTCAGGACTTGAGCTCGTGGCCGACGCAGTCGCCCGGCCACGCGAACATCGGGAAGTTGAGGAACTGCTGCGCGACGCGTCCGCGACGCGCACCCCGGTTACTCCGGCCGGCGCGCAGTCCAGCACCACCGGCGCATCAATCGTCGACCGTGGGGTGTTGCTGTCGTTACGTGGGTTGGATCGAATCCTCGACGTCGATCGTGCCACGCGCACGATTCGGGTCGAAGCCGGTGTGCTGATCGCGGACGTGCGCCGCGCCGCTGAGGCGGACGGAATGCTGTTCACACCCGACCCGACCAGTGAAGAGGAATGCACGGTGGGCGGTGCGGTGGCGTGCAACGCATCGGGTGCGCGTTCGCTGCGATATGGTGCAACCGGACCGCATGTACGCGCGCTGACCGTAGTACTGGCTAACGGCGAAACGCACGAGATGCGCCGCCCATCGCTCGAAAAGAACACGGTCGGATATCCCGTCACCCACGACCCGGTCGACTGGTTCGTGGGTAGTGAGGGGACACTGGGCGTTGTGGTCGCCGCCGAGTTTGCGCTGCATCCGTTGCCGTCTCAGGTGCTGGGTCTCGCGGTGCCGTTTTCCACCGAGCACGAGGCGTTGGCATTCGTCGTCGCCGCTCGGCGCGATGGCGCGGTGCACGCGCGCTGCCTCGAGTACTTCGACGCGCTGGCGTTTGACATTGCGCGCGACGCTGCTGGCGCCGACGGCAGCGCGTGGGCGCCCGCGGCGCACACCATGGTGTACGTCGAGGAGACGGGCGCGCACGAAGCCGATGACGGCGAGTTGCCGCTGGATGCCTGGCTGGCGCTGGCCGAGCGGCACCACGCGCATACGGGCGATATCCGCGTCTACGACTCACCGGCCGCACTGCGTGACGCGCGTCGCATTCGTCACGCAATTCCTGCCACGATGAATGAGCGCGGCGCCGCCTGCCGTGCCGCCGGCGGGCGCAAAGTATCCACCGACTGGGCCGTGCCGTATCCCCGACTGGCCGACGCCTTGGATCGCGCGCGCGCGATTGCCGACGCGCGCGGCGTCCCGCAGGCGGTCGCGTACGGGCACGCGGGCAATGGGCATCCGCATCAGAACTTCATTGCGCGCGACGCCGACGAGCTGCATCGCATCGAGGGAGTGGTCGAGGCGACGTTGCGCGAGGTGCTCACGATGGGCGGCACCGTCGCGGCCGAGCACGGGATTGGCAAGCTCAAGCAACGATGGCTGCCCATGCAAGTGAGCATATTGCAGCTTCGCGTAATGCACGCACTCAAGCGCGAGCTCGATCCGCTTGGGCTTCTGGCACCCGGCAATGTGTTATGACACGACTGGCAAACGGACTGCGCTTTGGCACGGTGGTTTTTGACGTCGATTCGACGGTGGCAGCGATCGAGGGAATCGATTGGCTGGCCGAACGGCGCGGACCTGACGTGGCGCGCGAGTGCGCTGATCTGACCAATCGTGCGATGGCCGGCGAGCTGCCGATCGAGGCGGTGTACGTGCGGCGATTGCGTGCCATCGCTCCCACGGCCGACGAGATTGCCGCACTGTCGGAAGCCTATCGGAAGGCCGTGCAACCTGGCGCCGCCGACTTGATCGCCGCGCTGCGCGACGCGGGGTGTGATGTGCACTTGCTGAGCGGCGGCCTGCGGGCCGCGCTCCTGCCACTCGCGCGCGATCTCGGCGTCGCTCCCGCCTGCGTGCACGCCGTCTCACTGGCTCCCGATCACGCGGGACGCTACGTGGCGCTTGAAGGGACGCAACCACTGGCCACGCAGCAGGGAAAGGCGATCGTACTCGCCGCGCTGTCCCTGGCGCGTCCGACCGTCATGATCGGCGATGGTTCGACCGATGCCGCGGCACGCGGAGTCACCGACGGATTCATCGCCTACACTGGTGTGGCGCGCCGCCCCGCCGTGGTCGCCGTTGCCGATGCCGAAGCGTCAAGCTTCGCCGCGCTGGCGCTTCTGCTGTTCGACACACAGTCCCAATGACACCCACTCCCGCGTTTGGAACGTTCTTCCTGCCGGGTCCCACGGAGGTGCGGCGCCCGATACTCGAGGCCATGCTG
>JBEBIR010000373.1:0-4300 GCA_040080315.1 Gemmatimonas sp. | reverse complement strand
ATCAGCGAAATGGGTCCGACACGCACCGCGTCACCATCTTCGTCTGTGCGCGGTCGTGACGACGCGCGACGGATGCTGGCTTCCACGAACATGATGTCGCCGCCCATCGGCGTGTAGTACATGCCGGTGGAGATGCCAACCTCATCGTGCTCCGCGGCACGTTCCGGATGCACGCGCGGGCGCCCCAGCAGTTCACGCACCTCGTCGGCACTGATCACCTTGTCGTCGATCGTGGCGGTATCACCCATGGCGACGCGACGCGCCACCTTGCGCGCGACCGCTCCCAGCTGTCGTTCCAGTTGGCGCACGCCGCTTTCACGGGTGTACTCGCTGATCACCTTCATCACCGCCTCATCCGTGAACGACAGGTCGCGTCCGGCCAGCCCCGATTCCTCGAGCTGCCGTGGAATCAGGTACGTCTTGGCGATCTCCGCCTTCTCTCGCTCCGTGTACCCGCTGAAATCCACGACCTCCATGCGGTCGAGCAGCGGACCGGGAATATTCTGGATGAAGTTGGACGTCGCGACAAACAGCACTTCGCTGAGGTCGAACGGCACGCCGAGATAGTGATCGGTGAATGAATCGTTCTGAGCCGGGTCGAGCACTTCCAGCAGCGCGCTGGACGGATCGCCCTGATACGAAGTCCCCAACTTGTCGACTTCATCGAGCAGGAAGACCGGGTTCTTGGTGCCGGCTTGCTTCATGCCCTGGATGATGCGTCCAGGCATCGCGCCCACATACGTGCGCCGATGGCCACGAATGTCGGCCTCGTCGCGCGCGCCACCAAGCGCCACGCGTACATACTCACGCCCGAGGGCGCGGGCGATCGACTTGGCGATCGACGTCTTGCCCACACCCGGCGGTCCGTTGAACAGCAAAATGGGTCCGCGCGCCATCACACGTGCCTTGGCCTCCTTGGCGTCGGTGATCGTGCGATCCGCGCCGCCGTTCGTCACCGACGCGCCGGCGTCGGGATCGTCGCTGGCCAACTTCGAAACCGGAAACTCGCCGGTGGTTTCCACCTGGGCCGCGACTTGCTGCGCGCGCAACTGTCGGACGGCCAGAAACTCGAGGACGCGATCTTTCACGTCCTTGAGTCCGTAGTGGTCTTCCTCAAGAATCTCCGAGGCGCGATTGAGTTCCAGATGGTCGTCCGAGCGCTTGCTCCACGGCAGTTCGGCGATCCACTCCAGATACGTGCGGATAACCTGGGCCTCCATCGACTCGCGACCGGCGCGTTCGAGACGCCCGATCTCGCGCTCCACCTCGGCGCGCGCCTCTTTGGGAAGTTCGAGCTTCGTGAGCTTCTCACGCAGTTCGGAAATCTCCTTCGACTGATCGTCGTCACCCAGTTCCTTCTGGATGGCCTTGAGCTGTTCACGGAGAAACATCTCGCGCTGACGCTCGCCCAATTCCTCCTGCACCTGCGACTTGATGTCTTCCTGCGCTTCCAGCAAACCGATCTGGCGCTGCACATGCACGAGCACACGCCGCAGGCGCTCTTCCACAGACAAGGTCTCCAGCAATCCCTGCTTCTCCGGCACCGTCAGCTCGATATAGCCGGCCACGAGGTCCGAGAACTTGCCCGCATCGTCCACGGAGTCGAGCACCTGATGCACGACCTCCTCGGGCAGCCCGCGCTTTTCACCCAACTCGGCGGCGCGCTCGCGGGCCTCTTTGTGGAGCGCTTCAAAGGCGGGATCCTTGGGATCCAACGGCATCATCTCTTCCGCCGGAACAATCACCGCGACGAGATGCCCGTCCTGCTCGGCGTATTGAAGGGCCGTGGCGCGCTGCTCGCCCTGTAGGAGCAACTGCACACCGCCAAGTCCGCGCTGGATCTGGCCGATGCGGGCGATGACGCCCGTCGTGAAGAGAATGTCGGCCGTGGGTTCTTCGGTGTTGTCGCGCTGGGCAACGGCAAAGACCAAGCGGTCGCCCTTGACGGCATTTTCAATGGCACGCAGGGTGCCGGGTCGGCCCGCCGCGATTGGGGCGGTGATACCGGGGAACATGACCGTTCCGCGAAGTGGCAGAACGGGGAGAGTCTGGCGCTGGCCCATGTCGAACGTTCCTGTCGAAGGAGGATTGGCGCCTATGAAATGGCACGTTCCGCACCGCTTGGTTTACGCCATCGCGGCAGGGATTGCAACTTTTCCCTGACCGGCTGACGTAAGGACCGTCAGTCCCATGCCGGGACGGCGGTTTCCACCCCGTCGTCGTCACCCCCGGCAGGGAATGCTGTCGCCGCTTCTACCCCTGTGCTACACTACGGGATCAGGAGTGGACCCCTTCGATCCCCAACGAGTGCCCGATTCTGCAGCCCAGTCCGCCGAGGACCTCGAACTCCGCGCGCATGTCGAAAACGCGCTCTGTGCCACCTACGAGGTGGATCAGGAGATCGGACGTGGCGGAATGGGCATCGTCTACCGGGCGCGCGACAAGCGCCTGAAGCGTCATGTGGCGATCAAGCTCCTGCCACCGGAGCTGTCGTTTCGTCGCGACGTGCGCACGCGCTTTCTCCGCGAAGCCGAGACTGCCGCGCAGCTGAGCCATCCCAACATCGTTCCCATCTACTCGGTCGACGAAGTTGGGAATCTGGTGTTCTTCGTCATGGCACTGATCGATGGTGACAATCTGGCAACGCAGCTGCAGAAGCGTGGCCCATTGCCCATCGAGGACGTTCGTCGCTGGCTGACGGAAGTGGGTGAAGCGCTCGCGTACGCGCACTCGCGCGGGGTCATCCATCGGGACATCAAGCCGGACAACATTCTCGTCGATGCGATCGACGGTCGCGCCCTGGTCACCGACTTTGGCATTGCGCGCGCCGGCACCGACAGTGGCGACACGCCGCGTCTGACGGCGACCGGCATGGCCATCGGCACACCGGCGTACATGTCACCCGAGCAAGCCTCCGGCGACCGCGATCTCGACGCGCGCAGCGACCTCTACTCGCTCGGCATCGTCGCGTATCAGATGCTGGTGGGTGAGCCGCCGTTCATCGGCAACACCACGCCCGCGCTGCTGGTGAAGCATTTGGCGGAAATGCCGGTTCCCGTGGACCAACGTCGTCAGGATGTGCCGCCCGATCTCGCACGCATTGTGATGCGATTGCTCGAGAAGGCGCCTGAGCAGCGGTTCCAGACCGCCGGTGAAATGGTGCAAGCCATGAAGAGCGGGATTGTCCCGCAAACACCAATACCGGCCGGAACGGGTTCGTCGTCGCCGATCATGTTCAACGGCGCGCCCATCGGCGGCATGCGCCTGAGTGAGCCGCGTGGCGCGGTGGACAACCGTGGGTACGCGGCGCCCGCGTATTCATCCCGTACAGGGATCGCGTCGTCGGTATCGAACTCGCCGAACGAAGGCTTTCGGTCGTTGAGCGCGCAGGGTGCCGGCGGTGGCGCCACGTACGGCGGGTCGAGTGACACGTATCTGCCCGGCATGGAAGAACGCGCGCGCTGGGATGCTCCGTTGGTGCGCAAGTTCCGCAAACGTCTGGGTCCCTATCTGTTTGTCAACGGTGCCCTGGTGCTGGTCAGTATCTTCGGCAGCAGCGAGTTCTTCGGGGTCACCACCATCTGGACCGTCTTCATGGCCTGGCAGTACGCCAAGTTGTGGAGCGCGGGCTACGATTGGCACGACGTGTTACGCCAGCATCGGGATCGCATGCTGGGCGAGGTCATCTCCGACGTCGGCGATTCGCTGCATGCCACGTTCAGTCGCAAGAAGCGCGACGAGTTGCGCTCGCAGGGACGTCTGGGCAACAACGCACTGCGTGGCGTGCTGGCACCACAAGCGCCGACGCCTGACGGCGGGTCGGCCGCGGTCTCGAGGCGCCCGGCAATCGGCGCGTCGGCGGCGGGAAAGTACGGAGGTTCCCCAGCCGCGCCTGCGCGTGACGATTCACTCGGCGAGTACGTCGGCACGGTGCGTCAAGCGCGCGCCGATCGCGAAGAGATTGGGCGTCTCCTGGCCACGATTCCCCCGGCCGAACGCGGGCGTATTCCCGACGTCGCCTCGACCGCGATCGAACTGGTGAATCGGATCGAGTCGATGGCGATCGATCTGACACTGGTGAACAGGGAATTCGGTGTGGATCGGGCCCGTGCGATCGACACCGAGATCCTCGCGCTGGAGGCTGAAGCGAATCCGCTGGAGACGACCAAGAGCGAAGGGCGGGTGCGTCGCCTCGCCCAACTGCGACGCGACCGCCGTGCCGTGGCCGATGTCGAGCGGAAGCGTGAAGCACGACATGCCCAGATCGAGAGCTGTCGGCTGGCGCTGGAGAACATGCGCC
>JBEBIR010000372.1:0-4300 GCA_040080315.1 Gemmatimonas sp. | reverse complement strand
CCGATCGCTGCGCGCGCGCGGTGCTCACGCAAGCCATGCATCAGCGCACGCCCACCGTGTTTGGTGTGCCGCGAGCGCGGTGGTGGTGGGGAGCCGCGGCGGCGGCCGTTCTCGTCACCGCCACTACCCGACCGTGGCGCGGTACCGAGTCCGTTCGCGACGCCGACTCGGCCTTTGTCGAAAGCGCGGTCGCGGCATTGCAAGGCTCCGTGACGCCACTGGACAGCAACGCCGTGCGATTCGATCTGCGTTTGCCCACGTCTGCCAAGGCGGTGGTGATCGTGGGAGACTTCAATGGATGGGACGAGCGCGCCACACCAATGGCCCTGCGCCACAAGGACGGCGCGTGGTCGGTAAACGTCCCCATGACGCCGGGTCGTCACGTCTACGCATTCGTCGTGGACGGACAACGCTGGGTCGTCGATCCGATGGCACCCCAGGTGCCCGACGAGGGCTATGGTCCGACCAATGCCGTCGTTGTTGAAGGATCGCTCAAGTGAACGCAGCGCCACTGCTCACACTGGCGCTTGCCGGACAGTTGCTGTCGGTCGCGGGGATACTCCCGCCACCGTCGTCGCAGTCGTTGCGCGACGAACTCGGCGCGCAGCCAGCGCAGTCCAAAGCGCAGCAGGTGCAGTTCGACCCCTCCCGCTTTGACAGCTTGACGGCGCTCTCTTTGCGTTCGTTCCTCGACACCGCGATTGAGCAGGGTATTCCCATCGGCCCTCTTATCGACCGTGCGCTCGAAGGGTCGGCCCGCAAGGTTCGTGGCGTCGAAATCATGAAGGTGGTGCGGGCTCATGCGGCAGCCCTCGCGCAGGCCATGGAGGTTCTCGGGCCCACAGCGCCGGTGGCTGAGCTTGATGCCGGGGCCCGCGCGCTGCGTGCCGGGATCGACGCGAAGGCCCTCGCGGCCATCCGAGCGGCTCGTCCTGTCGGATCGGTCGTCGTCCCGCTGATGGTGCTTACCGAC
Source organism: Gemmatimonas sp. (assembly GCA_040080315.1). Classification (GTDB taxonomy): domain Bacteria; phylum Gemmatimonadota; class Gemmatimonadetes; order Gemmatimonadales; family Gemmatimonadaceae; genus Gemmatimonas. The sequence goes on along the minus strand of JBEBIR010000372.1, from coordinate 3,327 downwards.
ATTCAGCAGCGCGGCGTGCCGGCTGCGGCCGCTCGTGACGCGGTCACGACGATCTCGCGAATGCCGGCCTCCGACGAGGCCCTCAAGGGGCTCCGCGAGGCCGTGGCCAAAAACTCTGTTCGCGGCCCGGGGATGGCTGTCGACGCACTCAATCGCTACGTTAAGGGTACGGTATCAGGTTCCATCCCGACGTCTGTGCCCGCAGCGCCGGACCGCAAACCGATCCGCCCCCCCAGCCCGTGACGCTCGCAAGCCGCATTCATCGCGCGTCGTGCCGTCACTCTTCAGTGAGTGGCGGAATCGTCGTTCCCCGCATGCTGCCACGCGCGATTACGTCATTCGCGCTGCTGACCGCGGGTCCGCTCGCGCTTCATGCGCAGCGTGGCGGCGATGCGCCGGTGGCTCCGGCGGCTGCCATCGGACCCGCAACATCGGCCCCGACGTTCTCAGTGCTCGGCCTCGCGTCGTCTGGCGATGGCGGTGGATCCGGCATCACGCAGCGCAGCGAAGTCTGGATGGGCGCCACGCAACCCCTCGGTCGCCTCGGCAAAGTGCACTTCAGCGCGATCGGCAGTGGCGATGTGCGCGCACGCGATGCCGTCGGTGCGGCGGGTGCCGCAGAAGGCACTCTGGCGTTGCGCGCTCGCGCGCGGTTTTCGGGCGCTCAAGTGTGGAGTGCCGTGAGCTACGGATATGTCAACGTGAATGGTGGCATCCCCGGGCAGACGCTTGGTCTCACGCCGGTGTTTGGCACGGGACTCGATGCCGCGCGCCAGGTGGACACGACTATTTCGCGACGCGTTGACATCGGTTCGATTCAGCGGGCGGAAGCGGGTGTCATCTCGCGCGTGTCGGCCGTGGAGTTTTCGTTTGGCTTCTCCGTCGAGCGCGCGTCGCGTGTTACGACGCAAACGTTGACAATCGACGAAGGCAATGGATCGCTGCCGCTGCAGATGCCGATCGCTGGTCGGTTGGTGTCCACACGATCAACGCGCTCCATTCAGCGTCGGGATATCGCGACGGGTATTGCGTCGATGGGATTCAACACGGGTCGCACCACGTGGCTCGTGTCGATGACGTCGCCGGTGGCTACGTACATCACCAGTGACGCGCTCGCGCCCAAGCCGCGCATTGCGCCGACCATCGCGTCGATCGCCATCGTGCAGCCGGTGACGGGGTGGCTGTCCGTTGTTGGCGCCGCCGCGACAAACTCCTCATCCGTGGGATCGACCGCCTTGCGTGACGACCTGGGAGCCGGACGCAATCGCCGGTTCTCGCCTGTCGTCGCGCTCGGAGTTCGACTGGCGGGCCTCCCGTTCTTTGGTCGTGCCGACGACACGCCCGGTGGTATCCTGTCGTTCGAAACGCGCACGATCGGATCGGTCGATTCCGCCGCGGTCAGCATGTCACCGACCAACGCCGACGACGCACTGAATGGCGATCGCGACACGCTGCGCGTCGTGCTGATGATCGACGCGCCCAAGGCCGAGTCGGTGGAATTGATGGGCGACGCTACGCAGTGGATGGTCACGCAGATGACGCGTGGCCGCGATGGGAAGTGGCGCGCCGCACTCAAGCTCGCGCCCGGTGTGCATCGCATCACTGTGCGCGCCGACGGCGGCAAGTGGATCGCGCCGCCCAACCTGCCAATCGGCAATGACGACTACGGCAGCCCGGTGGGCATGATCATCGTGAAGGGCGGCAGATAGTCACTGCAGTCTGAACCACAAACAAATAAGATCAACCACAGAGTTCGCAGAGTTCACGGAGTACCGCTTCAAGCGACTCTGCGTACTCCGTGAACTCTGTGGTTCATTTTTTTGTGGGTGCGAACGGCTAGCGACCAGCCCTGACCCGAATCCGCTGCGTCGTGCTGTCCGTCATGCCACCGCCTGCAACAACGAGCGTGAGTTGATACTCCCCGTTGGGCACCTGCGGGAAGTTCAGCGTGAGACTGCGACCGAATGACCCGTCGGCGCGTCCGTTGTCGGCGAAGCGGATCGACACGGGTGTGATGGCCTTGGACAATCCGATTGATGAGCCCAGCTTCTGCATGAAGCTCGCACCGATACGCGTGGCCTTGAGCGAAACCGCGAGCGGCGCGGATACCGTGGCCTGCCGATAGATCTCCCAGTACAACCCGATGGTCGTACCGCCTTCGATCTCGAGTGAGCCGTACGCCGATTGCGCACTCCGCTCAAGCGATGGTGTCGCCGACGCATCACCGCGCACCAGCACGAGATAGTCCGACAGTCGCGCATTCGCCGGCAGCGGCTGCACGGTTGTGCGCGCGCGCGCCGCCTTGCGTCCAACCGGTGCGAGCACCTCGATACTGGCCAGCATTGGCGTGGTGCCCATGCTCAACAACAAAGCGCCAGCCGCTGTGGCGCTGTCCTTGCGCACCTGACGCGCGGGACGACCATTGAACCCGTCGAGCGTGAGCGCGGCCGTGTACGGCGCACGACCCATTTCGAGTTCACGCACCATGCGGTATCCACCGGCCACCAACGTCGAGTCGCCACGACGAAAGCGCGCGAACTGATGTGGCAGCGCACCGTAGCCAATGCCAAAGCGAGGGCTGTAGCGCATGCGCGCGTTGCCGCGCTTGAGGTCCCAGTCCGCAGCAGTGGCGCCCATAGGTTTGGCAATCACCGCGGGTGTCGCCATGAAGTCGTAGCTGGGCGTGGGTTCGTGCCCGATGACACTCGGCGGTCGCGGATCGGCCACACCGCCGTTCTGAATGGACCACGCGGTGGGCCAGCCGTAGCGCACTTGCGACTCGAGAATATTTCGCCCGAATGACATCTCGTACGGAATGCGTCCCAGCGAATGCACACGCGAGATGGTCCAGCGCGAATACAGCTCGTTGGCCACATCGTTGGCCGGCAGCATCCAGAGGGGCTGTGCCAAACGAAAGATGCGCGTGTTCTCCGCACCGCGATCGGCGCACGGAATAGTCTTGTACGTCGCGTGCTGCGAGGGCTCAAGCCACCACGTGACATCAGTCCACTCGCAGCGCTGCTCGGCCGGCATGGCATCCAACGCGCGAGTGAATGCGCGCGCCGCAGCTTCATGTCGATTGTCGCTGTGCGCCACCAGACCCTCCAGCGCCGCGCACCACCAGGCGGTGCCGCCACACGCGCGCGCGGCCATGGCGGCCGTGTCCAGTTGGCCGGCTTCGAGCGCGTATCGCACCCGCATGCCGCTCACCCAGTCGTCGGTGGCGTCTGCTTGCTGCGCCTCCTTGAGCACCTGCAACAGCTCCAGACGCTCGATCTTGGCATCGTTGCGCTCTTCGGGCGGCGGCACGTCGTCATTGTTGTTCCA
>JBEBIR010000371.1:0-4302 GCA_040080315.1 Gemmatimonas sp. | reverse complement strand
CGAATCGTGGCATGCGGAATCCGGAGAGTGCGTTCATGGGTCGAGAAGGAGCGGTGCCGATCAGGCGGACTTTCTGAGTTCGACGACCTGTGTCGCCGCCGTCGAAAACCCGTCGCGCAGGTTCGTGGCGATGCTGACCAGTTTGCGCAGGGTCACCACATCGCCGCGCTGACCAATGTCCACCAACTCATACATCATGTACTGGTACAGATCGGCGAGCTGGGTCGCGATGCGCCCGCCCTTGTCGAAGTCAAGCGTGGCCATCAACTCACCAACCAGTCCGCGCGCGCGACGCAATGCCGACACGCGCAACTCAAGATCGTCGCGCTCCATCGCGATGCGGGCGCGCTCCAGGTTGATCACGAGTTGCTCAAAGACGAAGACGACAAGCCGCTCGGGCGAAGCCGAGCGAAGCTCCATCTCGCGGTAACTCGAGGTCTGGCTGGCGTAGGACATTGAATTCGGGCTGAAGTTCAGATTCGCTTCAAGAGTGTGCTGTTCTTCAGTATCGGCATCAGTTGTCCGAACCCGTAAGCGCATTAATGGAGCTCGACAGCGAACTGCGCTGCTGATTCAGTCGGCTGATGGCGACTTCCATTTGCGTGAACTGCGCGACCAGCTGCTCACGGCGATAGTCCAGGCGCTTCTGTGCGTCCGTCTCCCTGGTCTTGAGCCGAATCGCGGTCTGATCCAGATTCTTGAGCTGGGCGCTGATCGTCCCAATACCGTACTGCGTGGCCTTGTCCGCCGCAGCGACGAACGCGGCGCCAACCCCTGAGAATCCAAACAGCGCCTCGATCTCCAGCGGCTTGTCTGCCATCGCGGTTTTCAGCTTGTCCGTGTCGATCTTCAAGACACCGAAACGGTCCAGCGCCACACCGGCAATGGCCAGTTTGTTGTAGGTCGTGTTGGCAGTGACGTTGGTACGCAAAGCTGCCGTGAAACTGTCCACGACGCCGCGCAGCAGTGAATCGGCATACAACGGTGCGCCGACGATGCGCTGCTCGTCGAGGAACGTGTGAATGGCGTTGTACGCGTCGGCAAGTTTCTGCACCGAACTCAGTCCGCCGTTGACGTCACGGTCAATCGACACGTCAATCGTCGTGCCCACTTCTGCCGTTTGCAGGTTGAGCGTGGTACCCACGAGCGCGTCGGTGATGGAGTTGGTTGAGCGGGTCAGTTCTCGACCGTCGACGCGCAGGATCGCATCCCGGCCCTGCTGCAACTCGCGGCTGCGTCCCGTGATGGCGACGGTCGTGGCACCCAGCGAACCGGCCGAACCATCCACGTGCGTCACACCGAGTGTCAGCCCCAGGCGCGACGCGCCACCCAGGCTGTCCGCCAGGCGAATACGTCCGTCGGCGCCCAGTGACCCGACCGCGGGACGCGCACCGGAACCGAATCCGGTTGTGGCATCGTTGATCTTGTTGAGCAACGTCTGCATGGTATCGCCGGCGCCCACAACCAAGCCGATGGTAACGGCCGTGCCGTCGCCACGCATGCCGCGAATGTTGATGGCGTCACCAACTGCAAGACCCGTGGCCGCACCGTCAACCTTCAGTCCGGCGAGGAGTGTTGTGGTGGTGGCGATCGCGTCGGCCGAATCGGTGTATACGCCCGTCTGGACGGATTGACTGACCGCTCCGGACGAGCCAGCGATCATGCCGAGCGCATTGATGACATCCTGGCTGCCAGCGTCTCCCACCACGGCAGTGACGTTTCCATCAGCCACGAGCCGGAAGCGTGTCTCGTTGCCATACTGTTCGGACTCGACCGATGCCGAGCCGCCCGCCGCGTTGATCTTGGCGACGATGGTCGCGATAGACTCGGTGGCCAGATCGACGGTGATGACGACGTTGCCGACGCGAATCGTCGCCGGCGGCGGCGTGACGGCAAGCCCGAGCGCAGATGCCGCCGCGGCGACCGCAGACGATACGGGCTTCGAACGCGAATCGATGAATCCCAGTTCGCGCGCCATCCCGCCAGTCCCATCCGCGAGTGTGACGCCGGCGGCACCGCTGGTGTCGCGCGTGAGAACCAGCCGACCGCCAGTCGCTCCTTCACGCACGACCGCTGCCGTCACGCCTGTGGGCGTCGAGCCAGTGTTGGCGGCGTTGATGGTGTCACGAATGGCGTCCATCGAATCCGTCGCGGCAATCGCGATCGACACGCCGTTGACCGTAAAGTCTCCCGTCAGGTTCATCGCCGCGCTGGTGTCGGCGACCGCACTGCCCGCAATCTTTGCGGTGTCGGCCAATTGGAGCACTTCGACGCGATAACGTCCGGGTACGGCGTTCAGCGACGGTGACGCCGTCAACAGCGTGCGCGACGTGAGGGGGCTGGTGGGGACGGTGGCAGTGAACCCGCCAAATCCGGTCCGCCGAACCAATCGCGCGTTCTCGTTGAGCGTCTCGACCAGCGAGTTGAGCTTGGTCCAAGCCTCCTTCTGCGCAGCGCGCTTCGCGATTTCAGCGGTGATGGGCGTGAGATGGCGCGCCTTCTCGGCATCGATCGTCGCATCGACGATGTCGCCCCACTGAATGCTGCTGCTCAGCCCACTGAAGTTTATCGTGCTCGGCATATCAAGCTCCGTCGCTTTTTCTATGGCCACACCCCGGAGCCGGCCAAGGCCGACTCCGGGGTTGTTCACCCGCCGCCGATGGATCTCAAACTGGCCGCGGTTTCAGCTTGCCTGGCGGTCATTAAGCACCTGCCCAAGCACCGCCCTTAGCCACTTGGGCAGGCGGGTTAGCGCAAAAGCTGCAGAATGCTCTGGCTGCCCTGATTTGCCTGCCCGAGCATCGCCTGCGCCGCTTCCTTCAGAATGCTGTTCTTCGTGAACGTGGCCATTTCCTCGGCCATGTCGACGTCGCGGATCGTGGACTCAGCCGCGCGCACGTTCACGACGGCCGACTTCAAGTTCTGCACCGTGTAGTCGAGCACGTTCTGACCGGCACCGATCGTGGCCAGCGTGGCGTTCACTGCGTCAAGCGCCGTGTCCGCGTTGGCCAGCGTCGACGACGCGCTAAGCGAAGTCAACGTGAGTGAAGCCGCAACGGTCACCGTACCGTTGGTCGCCGAATCGGAGACCTGGAAGGTCAGCGACGCGAACACGGATGCACCCTGGAAGTCTGCGTCGGCGAGGATACGCGCCGCTTCGGTCTGCAGCGTGGCGATTTCCGTTCCGAGCGTGGCCGACACGGTGCTGTTGTTGCCCGTCGACTCCTTCTGCGTGATCAGTTCCTTCTGACGTTCGATGATCCGCTGGATCGTCGAGGCCGCACCTTCCGCGATCTGGAGCATCGCGTTGCCCTGCTCGGCGTTGGACGCTGCTTGCGTCAGCGAACGGCTCTGCGTGCGAAGCTTGTTGGCGATCGAGAGACCGGCCGCGTCGTCAGCCGCGCGGCTGATCTTCAGGCCGGAGCTCAGCTTCCGCATGCTGTTCTCCACCGCCATGTTGTTGATGAAGATGTTCTTCGAGGCGGTGAGGGCGCCAACGTTCGTGTTGATACGCATGGACTTCTATCCTCCGTGATGTTTTTTGAGGCATCCGTGCCTCGCCCGCTGTCCGACGATCGGAAGGCGGTCAGTTTTCAGTGTCGTCCACGCCTCGAAATACTTGAGCAAGATCACGCACATTTGGCTCGTATCTCACGCCCCCGGCACGGGGGGTCACACCACGGGTCAAGGTCCCCTTGGCGTTCATCGTTTTTCACCGTTGGTGAGGCGTGACTGACGCCGTGCTGGGATGGCTCGACGAGGGCCAGCGGGCGCTCGAAGCGGGGCAGTTTGACGTCGCCGCTGCGGCGTTCGCGCGCGTCCAACAGCAGCTACCCACCGACGTGAGCGTCGCCATCGCGCTGGCCAACGTGTATCGACTGAGCGGCGACGCGCCGGCGTCGCGCCACACACTGCTGGAGTCTCACGCCGGTGGAGTCTGGGCGGATCCGTCCGTGGCCTTCGTGCTTGGTGCCGCCCTGCTCGACGCGGGTGCAGCGCGTGAAGCGGCGGACTGTTTCGAACATGTGGTATCACTGATGCCGCGCAACCCGGCCGCGCTTGGCGCACTGGCCGGCGCTCGACGCACACTCGGAGATCCCGAGTCCGCGTGGCCGTTGATCCATCGCGCCGTGAGCACGTCACCTCGCGACCCCGCGCTCCTGCTGACCGCCGCGCAGATCCGTCACGACCTCGTTGATATCGCAGGCGCGCTTCGCTGGCTTGATCGCGCTGACGCCGCCCGACCCAATCACCGCGCGACGCAGCTGCAGCGCGCCTACTCCCTGCTGCTCGGCGGTGCGT
>JBEBIR010000370.1:0-4304 GCA_040080315.1 Gemmatimonas sp. | reverse complement strand
GGAGAGCTTCGCGACGGTTGTTTGGATTTGCGCGCAGAACGCGGCGTCGGCGGTGGGGCGGCGAACAGGCGTGGGCTCGGGCTCGCACGCCGCAAGCAGCGTCGCGGTTGCGAGGGCCGCGATGAGGCGATTGGACACCGTGGTCACGGAGTGGTGAACCCTTCGCGCGAGGCGGCGTCGCGCAATCGCTCATCGTAGCTGATGAAGATGCCCGAGGCGGCGCCACCGCTCCATTCCAGCGCAGCGGCGAGTTGCAGGGCATCAGGCGCGCGGAGCGGATGCACGCGCAACACGCGCATCGCCTGATCACGCACCGCGGTGCCCGGTTGGATTTCGTACCACGCGGTGCTCAGCTCGGCGAGCATGGCACGCGCGACGCGCTCATCCGCTGTGCTCAGCTGTCCGTCACGATGCAGTCGCGCGATGGCCGACGCACACTCGACCGCCGAGCCCCACCACACCATCATCTCACCGTCCTCGGCCGCCAACGTTCGCGCGTGCGCCGAACGCGGCTGCTCCAGCAGCAGGGTGACCAGTGCGGACGAATCCCAGAATCTCAAGCGCGTGGTGGGCGGATGTTTGTGGTTATCAGCGCCCGTCCGCGCGCTCGTCGAGCAGCGCGGCGAGGCTGTGACCGTTTGCGTCGGCGGGGCGCGCACGCGCAAAGAAATCGTCGGCGAGCGTCGTGGTAGGGCCGCGGAGTCGCCCGCTGCGCAACAGCATCTCGCGACGCCCCTCCTCTTGTTCTGCGTGCCGGATGGGCATGATACGGGCTATGGGGCGCCCGCGGTCCGTGACCAGCACTTCATCGCCGTCGCGAACGATGTCGAGGAAGGCGCTGAGCCGCGCCTTTAGTTCCGAGATAGAGACGGTGGCCATATGACTATACTAGTCATGAACTATAGACCTTTCAAGTCCTTGACGCCCTGCCGGGCATTTGACCTCTCACGTGGGCGAGCAACTGCCGGCCGGCGTCGATCGAAGGTCACCGCGCCGCCTTCGCCCACTCGGCGCGCAGCGCACCCAGCCACCCGTAGGCCACCACCAGACTCTGCCCGCTCTGCATGGGGCGCATGAGCACCAACCGTCCGTCGGGCATTACATCATAGGTGGCATGGCCGCGCTCCAGCGGCAGCTCGAACCCCCCGCGGACCACCGTATCGCGGGCCGTTACGCGGGGCCCGGCGACGGCTTGCCCTCCCCCGGCTGGTGCATCTCCACGCGCACCCGTGGCGATGTCAAGTCGAGCACGGAGCAAGAGTCCGTCGCTCGCGACATAGTACAGCGATTGCCCGTTACGCGCCCACACGGGCTGCTGTCCACCTGCCTCGGAGATCCGGTACGATTTTGCGCCGTCGGGGAAGGCGCGCACGTACACCTCAGTCCCTTCGCCCGCTTCGTCCGAGTCGTATGCCACCCACTGCCCGTTGGGGGAGAAGCGCGCCTCGCGCTCCCTGGCGGGTGTCGCCGCGAATGGACGTGAGGCGGTGTCGCCCGTCATGCGCCGGTACCGAAGATCCGCGCCGGTGCCGGTGCCGACGCGGTACAACAGGTACTGACCGTCCGGCGAGACCACCCCTTCCCAGAGGGAGTTCTGCGCGTCACGGTGCAGCACCGCCGGTACCCCGCGATCGTTGGCGGCTTGCAGTACCAGTACGGCGCGTTCTGTGCCGGATTGAGCGCGCAACAGCAGGGCGCCGTCGGCCATCCATTCCGGGCGCGAATACACGGTTGCATTGGCCGGACCGAATGCGTTGCGCGTCAACGAGCGCGCCTCGACGTCGTACGTCCTGACATCTGACACCGCGTTGGAGAACATGACGATGCGCTTGCCATCTGGTGACACGCGCGGTTCCGTCGCGGCGTCCAATCCACCGCGCAGCGACTCGACGGCGTCGCCTGGGCCAACCAGTGTCAGGGCGTTCGTCCGCTCGCCCAGGAAATACGCGAGGGATCCGTCGGCCGCGAGTGCGGCTCTGGGCGCACCGCCTGTCTGCGCCACGCTGTTGATCAGCTGGCGAATTTCGCCACGCACCGTCCGGTGTTTCGCATCGTAGGCCACGCTATTGATCGCGCCGCTGGCGTCGCTGTAGATCAAGAGCGTATCAAGCACCCCCAAGGCGATTGCGCCCTCGACGCCGATGGGCGCGAAGGACTTTTCCGGGAGCGCGTACGCCATGATTCGCGCCGTCGCGGCGACGCCCGCCCAATCGGTGAACAACACCGTGGTACCGCCGAAGACTACGCGTGGTGACCTGACATATCGTCCGGCCTCCACGAGCGTGTCGAGCGATTGCGCGACGCCACCGTTCTCCGGGATCACGAGGATCGATCGGTCGGCCGGAAGGTAGATGTGCCCATCGCTGGACCACGCGCCGCCGCTCGGCAGGCCACCGTAGTCTGCCAATACGATGGCGTTGCCACCGGTGGCCGGAATCTTCTTGAGCTTCCCGTTGCCGACAAACGCAATCCAGACACCATCCGGCGAGAAGAACAGGCCGCTCACGCCTTCGGTGCCGTCGAGGCGCTGCGATCGCACATCGTCGAACGCGCGCACGTACACGCGGGCGACGCCGGCGCTGTCTCGCGCGATGAAGGCGACGCGACGCGCAGCCGATGAGATGTCCATCGAGAAGGCGTTGCCGTCGGCGATGCTGGCGCCGATGGGTTGTTCCATCGTGAACCGCAGCGGCAACGCATCGGTTGCGCGGTCGCCGCGAGCGGCGCGCCACCAGGCGAACCATCCGAGCCCGCCAACGATCGCGAGCAGCGCGGTGGCGGCGAGTAACCCGCGTGACGTGCGCGCGCTCGCCGCGGCGGCGCCCGTGCGCAACACCGTGGGCTGTCCTTCGCGTCCCAGTGCGTCGATGAACTCTTTCGCATTCTCAAAGCGATCAGCCGGCAGCTTTTCCAGCGCGCGCAACACCGCTTGCTCCACGCCGGCGGGCACGGCTTTGCGTTGCACACTGATGGCGCGCGGCTCTTCGGTAAGCACGCGCGCCACGATGGCCTGCACGCTATTGCCGATGAACGGCGCTTCGCCCACGAGCATTTCGTAGGTCACCGCGCCGAGCGCGTAGATGTCGCTGCGCGCGTCGATGGTGCGTTCACCCATTGCTTGTTCGGGACTCATGTACTGCGGCGTGCCCAGCGACAATCCCGTTTGCGTCATGCGCTGTCCGCCCGCGCTTTGCACAGCTAATGCAATGCCAAAATCTGCGACCAGCGCCGAACCATCGTGCAGGAGAATGTTTTCCGGCTTGATGTCGCGATGAATCACATTCTGTCGATGCGCATAGTCGAGCGCACTGGCGACTTCGCGCGCGATACGGACCGCGTCGGCGATGGGGAGTTGTCGTTCGCGTTCCAATCGCGCGCGCAGCGTTTCGCCCGTGACGAGCGGCATCACGTAGTACAGCAAGCCGTCGGCATCACCGCTGTCGAGTAGCGGCAGGATGTGCGGATGCTGCAGGCGCGCCGTCGTGCGAATCTCTGAGAGAAACCGCTCACCGCCGAGCGCCGCACCGAGATCGGGATGTAACACTTTGATCGCGACGTCGCGGTCGTGCTTGAGATCGTGCGCGAGATACACGGTGGCCATGCCGCCGGCGCCGAGTTCGCGGGTGACGCGGTAGCGGTCGGACAACGCGACGGTGAGGCGGAACACGACGTCGGTCACGGTTCGGGCGCGTGCGAGTCGCGTGACGCGTCTGGCAACTGCGGCAGCACCCCACCCGGCGCGCCCCAATGCGTGCACACGGCGTCCGCCGCGTCGTCCGCAGGTGTTGGCATCACGAAGGCGTTGTGCTTGGTCGACCAGTACAGGCAGCCAATCTCCGTTGGTGGGCGTCGACGAATGAACTCCTCCGCCTGCGACAGCGCTCCAAGCCAGAGGGATTTTGCGGCGACAAGATCGAACGGCGCCACCAATTCGAGCCGCGCAAAATCACCCGGGCGATAGCGACTCCGCCGCTTGAGCAGCTCGAGCAGCGACAACGGCGAAAACCCGGGATCCTTGCCCACCGCGGCCCAGCAGAGCGCACCAACCGGCAGAATGGTCTCGTGGGCATAAAGCATGTCCACAAAGTCGCGCGGTTCATCGCGTCCCGCGAGCGCGAGCGTCTTGTTGATCGCGAGATCAACTGGGTGCAGCAACCATCCGCCGACGGGGTCTCGCACCAGTGGCATGAATCGCCACGCCGAATTGTGCGCCCAATCGACCCGCGTGTGATCGGCGCGGTGTTGCACGATGGCGCGAATGAAGCCCGGTTGACTGATCTCGACGAGCGTCGTGTAGCCTAGCG
>JBEBIR010000369.1:0-4315 GCA_040080315.1 Gemmatimonas sp. | reverse complement strand
GCAGTTGGCGAATCAGGGTGCCACGACGGATTCCATCGACCTGCATCTGCTGATGTCGACGGCACGGGCCGACGGTGACGAAGGATTGCTGGCCTGGCGGTCTGTCTGGCCCGGCCGGACCACGATCCACTGGCCGATGGTTATCAGGCGATCACGCCGTGTGGCGATCATCCAACGGGACAGCGCGAACGTGGCAACGACCGGCGATGACGACGTGCGCAGCGCGTTTGCCTGGCACGCCACCCGCACCTCGATGGTGTCGCCGCGTGATGATGGGTCTGCACGACCGGCGACGGATGTCGACACGGTGGAGGTTTTCCGCGCGAACAGGTCAATGCCATCGACAGTCGAGAGCGCGACGACACGTGTGCGCGTATACTGGCCGATTTCTGGCGTGCCAACCGCATGGCATCCGCTGGTTCCTACGGACGCCGACGGAGCGCTGGTGACGGCGGGTCAAGCGTTGCTGGCCGATTGGACGGTTTCGGCGATTCCCGATAGTACCGCGACCGCGATCGCGTGGTGGAGCGACGGACGTGTCGCGGCGACCGAACGGCGCACCGCGCAGGGATGCGATCGTGATGTCGCGGTTGTGACTGCGGGTGCCAGCGATGTGCTGCTGTCTGCATCCGCCAACCGGCTTTTCGACCGTCTGATGGCACCGTGCAGCGGTCGCGAACCCGTCGCGGCGTCGTCCCTGACGATGCGTGACGTGCATGGCGCCGGCCTGGCCGGTGCCGAGCGATTTCGCGGCGTGGACGAGGGATCCGTGCACGCGGGCGCACCGACGCGCGTGGCATGGCTCACTCCCGCTCTGCTTGCCGTGGCATTGGTACTGGTGCTGGTCGAGGGACGATTGCGTGTGCGTCCATACGGCGTGTCCGCGTGAGCGCATCGCCGGCCACCGTCCTCGCGCACGAGATGGTACTCGAGTCCGTTGCGCGGATTCGCCGTTCGCTTGGGCTGATACTGTGGGCGCGTATCGCGATTCAGGCGATCGGTGCGGGCCTTGCGACGTGGCTGGTGTTGTGGCGTCTCGCCGGCGCGGGCGCGGACGATGTGAATCTGGCGCTGGCGGCGAGTGGGGCGCTGGTGGCGGCACTCTCATGCGGCGTGGTGCTTGTGCGAAAGCGCGGGGCGGTTTCTCCGCTTCGCACCGCGCTGTGGATTGAGGAGCATGAGAGCAGCGGTTATGCGTTGGTGACCTGGGTCGAACAGTCGCTGAGCGAGTCCGCACCGTCGGCGGTCCTGCAACGCGCGGTGGCCCACGCGTCGCGCGCGTCGCTGGCGCGCGCGCAGGCCGTGCTGCCGATCCTTGCCCGTTCGCAGCTGACCGGCCCTCTGTTGTTCTGCATCGGCGCAGGAGCGATGGGGTGGACGTCGGCGCGAAGCGACGTCTCAGGGTCCGTTTACACCGACGCGAGGCGATCGAGCCGTTCCGCCGCGCTCGCGGGGCGGGATGTTCCCATTGGCGCATGGCACGTGCGCGTAACCCCTCCCGCATACACCGGATTGCCATCACGCAGTCTCGGCGACATTGCGTCGCTGCGCGCGTTTGGCGGCTCACGGATTGAGATCGTTGGTCGTGACGCATTGCCCGACAGCGTGCGCGTGCGTCCGCTGGCCGACTCGGCTACCCCATCGCCGCGGGTCGTGCTGGAGACTGCAACGAACGGTTGGCGGAGCACCTTTGCGGCCACGGACGGTCCGCTGGAGGCGCGCGTGTCGCGCGATCGATTCGCCAGACTCCTGTTGATTGAAGGAGTGGGCGACTCGATACCGCGCGCGGTGCTGTCGGTGCCCGCGCGCGACAGTGTGTTGCGACGCGCCGAAGGGACTTTGTTGCTCGTGGCCACTGTTCATGACGACATCGGTGTAACGCGCGCGTTCTTTGACGTCGTCATCAGTTCCGGCGAGGGCGAGCGCTTCACGGTACGGTCGGTGCAGGAGGGCGCGCGCGCGCTTGCCGGCGCGCGGGACGCCGTGCTGCAAGCGCATCTGGACCTGCGCGCGATGCAGTTGGGTCCGGGCGACGTGGTGCATGTGCGCGCGATGGCGCGTGACGGGCATCCATCGTCAGCACGCGAAGCGGGCGCCAGCGAGACGCGGTCATTTCGTATCGCTCGACCATCAGAATACGACTCCATCGCCGTCGAGCCGGCGCCTCCGCCCGAAGTGGACAAGTCGTTGCTCAGCCAGCGCATGTTGCTGATGCTGACCGAACGACTGGAACGGCGACGACCCCGCCTTGCCGCGACTGTGGTTCGCGACGAATCGGGTCGGTTGGCGCGAGATCAGGCGCGACTTCGACAGGCGGTCGGCGATGCCGTCTTCCAGCGACTGACCGGCGATGCCGGCGGCGAACATTCCCACTCGGCCGATGATGGTCATGACCACGGCGTGGAAGTGGTCGGTGGCAAGCTCGCGCTTTCCGGCGTCAATGCGCAGGGCATGCTTGAGGAAGGCGACGATGCCCCGGTGATCGCGATCAACAAGCCGCTGCTGGAAGCGTACAATGCGATGTGGGACGCCGGACGCGCGCTCGAGCAGGGCGAGCCACGGGCCGCGATTCCATTCATGCGGCTTGCGCTTGAGGCGATCGAGCGTGCAAGAGCCGCGTCGCGCTTGTATCTGCGTGGCCGACCACCGACCGTCATCATCGACATCGCCAAGGTGCGCCTGAGCGGCAAGGATCGCGGCGCACCCGACGCGCGCGCCCTTCGCGCGGCGCTGCCGATGGCGGACGCGGCGCGCGAGTCGCGACTGCTGGCGGCGGCGCTGCTGGCCATGTCCAATCCGGACGCCGCGCGCGATTCGCTGGCGGTGCTGCGCATCGAGTCGCTCGCCGACGCGCCGGCATTTGCGCAGGCGCTCTCGTCGCTGCTGGAGGCGTTTGCCCGTGGCGGCGGGGCCGACGTGACCGAGCCGTTCCTGCGTGCTCGTCGGGTGCTGGGTGGTGTCGTGCGACGACCCGCGCTGTCCTGGTCACGCGGCGGCCCGCCGTGAGCAACGAGTCTTCTCGCGAGCCCTTTGTTTTCGCCACGGCGCAGTACGATTCCGGTGATTGGGATTCTGCGCCCATGGTGCCGGCCAACGTGATCGATGCCATTGCCCGCTACACCGCGCTGCCTGTAGTGCCGCAAGGCGTGGTGGTGCCGCTCGCGTCGGAAGCGACGTTTCAGTATCCGCTGCTGTTTCTCACGGGACACTTGCCGGTGCGCTTCACCACGCGCGAGTCCGATGTGCTGCGGCGCTATCTCCGGCGCGGTGGCCTGCTGTTCGTCGACGACCACAACCACGACGTCGACGGCGCATTTCACAAGTCGGTGCGCGAGGAGATCGCACGGGTGGCGGGACCACTGGTCCCGCTGCCCAACGCGCATCCGCTGTATCGCGCGTTCTTCCAATTCGACCATGGCCCGCCGACCACGTCACATGAGATGAACGGGTGGGGAGACAATCTGGTGCACGAACAACTCGACGCAGTGCAGGTTGACGGCCGACTTGCCGTGCTGTACAGCAGCAAGGATTACAGCTCAGAGTGGAGCTATCACCCGGACAACAAGCGATTCCTCTCGGTGGATAACACCAAGTTCGCCGTGAACATTGTTGTCTACGCGCTGACGCGATGACGCCAACCAGTGAACGCCTGGCGCGTGCGGTGGGCGTACTGTCGCTGGGGCTTGCCCTGCTGTTGGCGATTGTACGCATGACGTGGCCGACCGCGAGTGCGCGTCCGGTCAACGATGTGCTGTCGATTGATGCCGGCAACAGCGATTCGGCCGTTGCGGTGGCGCGGACCATTGGCGCGCTGATCGCGCGCGACGCGTCCACATCCGGAACCGCGTCGTGGCCGTCGCTGCTGATGCCCCTGCATGTCATACCCTCACACGCGGTTCGGGCGGTGTTGTCGGCCACCGCACACGCCGGGCTGCCGATGGCATGGATCGACTCGAGCGGTGTTCGTGCGCTCGCGCTCGATGTCAATGGCGTACCGATGCCGAGCGCCGCCACCCTGCTCGCAGCGCGCGGCGTGTCGCATAAGCCTGGCGATTCGTTGGCGCTGACCGTTCGTGATGCGGTCGGCATGCTGGATTCGATATCCGGTGGTGCGACATCTCTCCGACTACAGGCGACGCGACTGCGAGGGCCTGTGACCGCGCAGGTGCACCGCGACGGTCACACGGTCGCCAGTGCCAGCGCGTCGGTGCCTCCAGCCGTTGGCGTCCGGCGTGTGCTGCTGGCCGGGAGGCCCGGTTGGGAAACGAAGTTTGTCGTGGCCGGATTGGAGGAGACGGGCTGGTTGGTCGATGGC
>JBEBIR010000368.1:0-4325 GCA_040080315.1 Gemmatimonas sp. | reverse complement strand
TAAATGGAGTGGTAAATCCCGCCGCCGTCTTCACCACCAAAGCCGACATTCAGTGTGGGCACACCGGCGTGCTGCAGGAACGGGGTGAAGTCGGAACCCGAACCCAGTGCGTCCAGACGAATATCACGACGCGAGCGCGCTTCGGCCGTTCCCGCCGCGACCTTGGCGGCGCGCCAGCGCTGCGCCACCGTGACATTGGCTTCGGGATCCATGATGTCGTTCGCCACTTCCGTGACAAACCGCTCCAGCGTGTGCGATCCTGCGACGTCCAACATGCCGCGTCCATTACCGTCGGTGTTGAGATAAAACACCCCTTTGGCGCGCATGTCGCCGATGTGTTCCTCCACCCATTCGGTGGAGCCCAGCAACCCTGGCTCCTCTCCATCCCACGCCGTGTAAATAATCGTGCGCTTGGGCTTCCATCCCTGCTTGACCAGTTCGCCGAGCGCACGCGCTTCTTCCAGTTCGGCCACCATGCCGGCAATCGGATCTTCGGCGCCGTTCACCCACCCGTCGTGATGATTGCCGCGCATCACCCATTCGTCGGGCAATGTGGATCCCTTGAGTGTGGCAATCACGTTGTAGAGTGGTGTCTGCTTCCAGTCGAACTCCAACTTGAGATGCACGCGGGCAGCGCCGGGTCCAAGTCGATACGTGATGGGAAGTCCGCCGCGCCACGCCGGTGGTGCCACCGGTCCGGTCAGCGCCGCCAGCAACGGTCGCGCGTCTTCATACGAGATGGGCAACACCGGAATCTTCATGAGCGTCGTAGCGTCTTTCTGCTCCAGACGCTTGGCGCCGGGTGAGGCGCCCACGCCGGGCGTGAGTGGATCGCCGGGATAGGTGGGCATGTCGACCACACTGCCGCGCTGCACGCCATCTTTGGGCCGATACGGCCCGGCGGGATAGGTTTCGCCTTCGGCGTACCCATCGTCACGCGGATCGGAGTAGATCAGTGCACCCACTGCGCCATGCTCGTACGCGACCTTGGGTTTGATGCCGCGCCACGACCCTCCGTAGCGCGCAATCACGATTGCGCCTTTCACCGAGATGCCGCGTCGATCGAGTTCGTCGTAGTCGGCTGGCACGCCGTAGTTCACGTACACCAACGGCGCGGTGACATCGCCGTCAGCAGAATACGCGTTGTAGGTGGGAAGCTGTTCGCTCTTCTGGTTGGACGTCGGGTCTTCCTTGAGTGCCGGCTCTTCCAGCTTGGCGATGAACTTCGTTGGCGCGACGAGTTCGAGCACGCGCACTCTCGGCGTGGGAAAGAGCACGTCGAATCGCTCGATGCGGGCGTCGAACCCGTATGACGCGAACTGCGCGCGCAGCCATTCGGCGTTGTCCTTGCCGTAGGGCGAGCCAAGGTGATGCGGTCGCGCGGACAGACGACGCATGGCCTCGCGCATGCGGGCAGGTTCCGGAATCGCCCGGAACTTCGTTTCCCATTCGCGCTGGATTTTGGCGGACGCCGTGGTGAAGCCGCGCATGGGCGGGTCTTCGCGTTGCGTGGCGGCGACGAGCAAGAGCAGCGCGGCGGGGAGCGAAAGAGCGGCGGCGTGACGGCGCATGGCGAGGACTGCGATGAGAGGAGAGGTGATCGACGCATTCGAACATGGCGCCTATCGTCGTGGCGCGCCATGCTTCGGGACGGTCGGCCTGAACAGCAACCGCCATCCACGGAAACGCGCAGGAACAGGGGAAACAACACGGAACCCAAAACCAACAGCAGTGTGTTTCCGGTTGTTTCGCCTTGGTTCCGCGCGTTCCGTGGATGGCGGTTGTGTTTGGTCAGCGCACGATCACGGAGATGGTGTTCGAGGTACCGACAGCGCCCGATGCGTCTGTCACCGCGAGGCGCACCTTGAAAGTTCCTTTCGTCGAGTACGTGCGGCTGGCGACGATGCTACCAGCAGTCGTGGTGGTTCCAGTCGTCGATCCGGTCTTCCACATGAACGTGTAACTCCACGGACCGTTATCGGGATCGGCAAAGGTGCCGCGCAAGGTTACCGCGCCGCCGACTCTGATGGTGGTGGGCGTGGTGGCAGCCAGCGTCACGTTAGGCGTGGTATTGGTCGGTGGCGGATTCCCGGTCGTGATTGTCCACTTGAGGGCATGCTGCGGGCCGCCCGAAACGATGGGACCTTCGCCAACGATTTCGGCGCGGTTGTTGATGCTGCGCGCCAGCGTCTGCGTTGCCCCGGGCCACGCCGGAAGGAGAATCGGCTGACCATTTCGCCAAAAGGCGGAGGCGTACAGGACGCCCGGTGCGGATGAAGTCCCCCAGCCGATGATGTCGCCGGCGTCGTTCACATCCACAGGCCTCGGCTGGATGACGCCATTCGGAACCGGGAGCGACGAGATCTGCCCGTTGACCCATCGCACCGGGAAACCGCCATTGCTGGTGCCGACGATCGTTCCCGTGTTGTTGATCGCGTAGGCGCTGGATACAGCACCCGGCGACAAAGCACCAAGATTTGCGATTGTCCCGTTCTGCCACAGGAACGCGGTGCTCGCCGTGGCCCCGACGACCTGCCCGAGGTCGTTGATGTCCTGCGGGAGGACAAGCCCGATGTCCCGAAGAAACGAGCCGTTCTGCCAGATCACGCCGTGGAAGGGTCCGAGGTTGGACTCCCGTGCATAACCGGCGATAACTCCGGCAGTATTGATACCGAGCGCGTGGACCCGGAGTGGGTCGCCACCGGGGAATGGAGGGAGTTGGTGATAGGTGCCGTTGGGCTCCCGCCATATGGCATAGTTGATCGAGGCCTTTCCGATGAACTCGTTCAGTATGAGGTGACCGCCGTCGTTGAGCTTGTTGGGTATTAGCGTGCTCGACGGATCAAAGTTCGGGATTGTGGTCATGACGCCATTGTTCCAGAGCGCCCGCTCCAGCCCGCCCGCCGAGTTGTACGCCATGCCGGCCACCAAGCCGGAGTTGTTGATGGCGTAGCCAGAGGCATAGATCCCTCCGGGGAGCAGTCCGAGGTCCGTGAGGGTGACGGTGTACGGCCCTACCACCACGCTGGCGGTTGCCTGGATCATCGCCGGCTCCCTCTCGTCAGGCGTCAGGCGAGGTGCGGCCACGTCGGTCGGGTCGGTGCAGCCAATCGCCAGTAGAGCACTCGTCAACAGGGCACGGCGCATTGCAAGAGTTCGCGTAAACATGCTGGTCGGTCCTCATGATTTGTGGTCACGCGCTCATCGCGACCTTCAGGATATCTCGCGAAAATGAATTGTCTGTAAGCGAATCCATTACGGCCATCACACACATCTTCGAGTGGTAAGTTTCGCGCCCTCTCCTACGTTATTGACAGAGATGGCTACCTTGCACGGCACGCGTATCATTTCGTTACAGCTTGTGTGGACGGTGTCTGACACGCTCATGACGGAGATCGATTGTGGACGAAGCGCCAAAATCCAAGCCGACGCTTCGCGCGCGGGCAGACAAGATCAAAGACTTCAGGTGCAAGAACCTCATTGCCGTCATCGAGCATCCTGACGACATACGGAATATTGGCACCATCATTAGAAACGTGAGCGCGCTGGGCGTCGATAAAGCCTACGTCGTCACCGGGGAAGCGTTATTGCCGGACGAGTGGGCGGACATTCGCACCAAGCGGGCGCTTAATGCCATATCTGCGTCCGCGCTCGCGATCGCCCTCGGCGTGTTCACACCCGCGCTGGTCACCGCGCAACGACTCCACACGGTTGCCGTTGATGCCACGGTGGGCAGTGCTACCGGGCGTGGCGGCGACTTCAAGGACCCCTGGATGGTTGGCGCACGGCTGGCGGCAAGTGTGCGATTTGGGCGCGGTACGCACCTGCGGTACTTCGCCGAACTGGCCACAGATGGACTGGCGTTGGCGAAGGCTGATTTGCCCTATTGCTCGCTCAGCTCACGCGGTGGCTGTCAGCGAACCTATCCGGAGTTCACCGGTACCACGGCAGTGGTCGGCCTTGTCAACACGCGGACGGACGACGTGGAGCTGCGCGCCGGCCTCGGGGCGGGCACATATCGCGCAAGCGGTACGCGGGTGGGCGCCGTGCTGGCGCAACTCGATGTCACTGGATTTTTCACGAGCCACGTGGGAGTGGTCGTGGGCGCCCGGCAGGTGGTGGTGCCTCGGTACCGGCGTGACAAGCTCACCATCCGTCCGTGGATGCTTGGCGTGCGCGTGCGGTAGTTCGACGTCGGCGCAGCGATGCCGATACTGCCCGCCCCACAATCCGGCATAGGCTGTACATTCTGGAGTCGTCGATCGCCATCCCCTCCCGCCTGTGAGGTCTCCCGTGAGTGTTCTGTCTCGTCGTGACTGGCTGCG
>JBEBIR010000367.1:0-4327 GCA_040080315.1 Gemmatimonas sp. | reverse complement strand
GTGAGTCGATGTGCGATACGCCACCCAAGAGTGCAGTGGCGTTGGTGAACAGCGATGCGGGCGCTTTGACGGGAGCGGGCGCAACGCGGCGGGCGCTGTCTTCCTCGATCTCGTACAGGCGATCAGCGCGCGCGGTGGCAATCGCACTACGGCGTCCGCTGCGCCAGCGCACGTCAATGGTCACGATGCTGTCGCGGTGCGCCGCAAACGTGAGCTGCGCGTCACTGCCCGACAAATAGTATCCGCCCGACGTCATCTCGCGGGACTGCGGCGGAAGTCCGCCCGAGCGAACCGTCACCACAGCACCGATGCCCTGCGTGTTGCTACCGGCGCCACGCAGTCGTACTGAAACACGCGGTGCGCCCGAGGTGTTGCGGTACACGACCGACGGCGCATCAAGTCGCGTGACGACGACATCCAGTGCCCCGTCGCCGTCGAGATCCGCCAGTGCCATGCCGTGCGAAATGGCACTGTCCGTGCCGAATCCCCACGGCTGGCTGACATCGTGAAACGCGAGATCCCCGCCGTTTCGGAACGCCACGCTACGCGAGCGCAGCGTCGGAAACTCCTTCGATTCCCGATTCCACGGCACACGCGGAAAGCTGTTGCGAATGCGGTCGTAGGGATCGGCCTCGCGCACATCATAGCGATGTCCATTCACGGCCAGCAGGTCTTCGAACCCGTCCAGATCGACATCGAGGAACGCGGACCCCCAGGTCCAGTCAGTGGCGGTGACATTCGCAAAGTCGGCGATCTGCGCCCAGGTGCCATCACCGCGCGAGACGTGCAGCATGTTGCGCATCCACTGTGTGCGCTCGGGCGAAAGACCAACGGGCTTCTGCAGCGGTGTGTGCGTGGGAATCTGGCGTTGCTGCGCCGCCAGCGTTGGCGACAGCATATCCGTGGTGAAAATGTCCACCAGGCCGTCGCGATTCACGTCGCCAAAATCCACCGACATGCACGTGTTGCTGGTCGCGCGCAGCGCCATTGGCGGCGCAAGTCGAAAGGCGCCAGCGCCGTCATTGAGCCAGAACAGGTCTGGATCTTCGAGGTCATTGCAGACGTACAGGTCGGGCGCACCGTCGCCATTCACATCGTAAAAACGTGCCGCCAATGTGAAATAGTCGGGGTCGACCGTGAGCGGTTGGCCGCCTTCATCACGGAATCGCGCGCCGAGCACCGGCGTACGGGTGAAATGCCCCGCACCGTCATTGAGAAAAAACAAATCGGGTTCGGCGCGTTGTGACCGCATGAAACCGCCGAGATCGGGTCGCGCCTCGACCCGATATTCCTTCTTCCATTCGTCCACCACGACGACGGAATCGCCGACCTTGCGGAGCACCTGATCGAATGCCCGTGCCTGTGGTGGAAAGGCATCCAGTGCATTGCGTGTCTTGTACGTGCCGACGTACAGGTCGAGCGATCCGTTGCCGTCGACATCGGCCAGTGTCATCGTAGTCGCGTTGTAGCCGCCAACGAGACCGCTCGTGGCTGTGGCATTCGTGAAGTGACCCGTCCCGTCGTTGAGGAACAGCGCCACCGGTCCGCCGAATGTGCCAACCACCAGGTCGAGATCGCGATCGCCGTCGACGTCCGCCAGCACGACGCTCGTGGTGGCCAGTCCGGTGAAGGCGAGGCCACTGGCTTTCGTCGCATCGACAAAGCGAAAGTCGCCTTCATTGTGATAGAGTGCGGCGGGGCGCTCGATCGATGCGAGCACGATATCGGGACGCCCGTCGCCGTCCACGTCGCCGAGGGCCACGCCGGCACCGTCCAGCAGTCCGCGGTTGTCGAGCCCGCGTGTTTCGTCAATGTCATTCTGATGGGTGAGTCCGGTGGATGCCGCCGTGAGCATCGTGAATCCGGCGCGTCCATTCGCGGACACGGCCAATGCACGCCACCGATACCCCGATTCGACATGCCACGCAGTGTCCACGACGGCGTCACGACAACCCGCGCCCACCAGAAGAGCGGCAACGGCAGCACTCCGCCGCGCCCAGTGGCGGATCGCGCGCCCGCGCATCACGAGCCGCGTCGGGTCTTGAGGGCGTTTACCTTGCGCCCGATGCATTGTCCTTGCGCGAGCCCGTCCACGACTGCGGGGAAGTAGTGCACGCCGGCGTACACGCGCGATATGGCCACCTCGTTACGCGCCGCGGAAAACGACGTGAAGGGACGCGGCGGCTGTCCAATGTCGACCTGGGTCGAATCGATATACGGAATCGTGTCGCCCAGCATGCCGATAAGCACTTCAACCGCCGCGCCCGACTGCACCGAATGCCCCGACGGGTACTCGGGAAAAGGCGGGGTGGGAATCACCGTTTGGAAATCCTTGTCGAGCACGCGCTGCACCCAATCCACCGGTCGCACGACATTCGAGCGGTACTTTTCGCGCCAGCAGCCGATGAACGCATCATGAATGGCTATGGAGGTCAGCGCATACAACGCCACCGCATCATCGGCACTGAGGTGACGGCGCGTGACCATCAGATTGACCACGCTGATCCAGTGAAAACCTGGTGTCCCGGTGGCTACTGGATTGTCTGCCCAGAACAGGGCGACGTTCTTCTGCTCGGGCGTCAGCGCACGCACGGAATCGTAGAACTGCTGGCCGATCCGGTAGAAGTCCGATGTGACGTTCTCCGAATACGCCGGCATCGCCGGCGGTGTGCACTCGTCGCCATTGGCAATCGCGAATGTGCGTAGTCGGCCCCAGTACGGCTCGGTGGGCTTCATCGGGTTGAACGCGGGCAACGTGGTCGGGCCGTCGGGCTTGGGCCTGTTGGTAAACGTGCCTTTGCTGGTCGCGCGCTCAACGTCCTCGCGCACGTTGGGGTTGGCGAGCTGCACCAGATCGGACTGACCCGACAGGGTTTGCGGAACGAACTGCGAAACATTGGCGGTGTTCGTCCACTCCTCGCGTTTGCCGGAAGGCGCCCACGCCCGTCCACGCGTCGCGAAGAAGCTATCGCTAGCGGCCCACGCGAGAATGGCGCCACCAAGCGCGCGACCATGTTCAAGCGCGCGCCGCCGATCGGCCGCGCTCACGCCGGCGGTCTCGCGTGCAGCCAACTGTGCGGCGGCCAGTGAGTCGATGGTCCGGCGTGTGCCGACCATGCCGTCACGGAACAGCGAGTCCAGCACCACGCGCTCGGCCTCGGCGGCCACGATTGCTCCATCCAGGGGATCACCGGCCGGTGCGGCGGGCAGCGCGACCAAACCGTTCAACTGACCTCCCAATGATCGCAGCGATGTCCGCGAATCGGCTGCATATCCCTCGTACAGGGCCAAGGCGCCGTACGCCGAAATGCGTGCCGCGACTGGCGGTCCGAGTCGTTCGGTGCGCACGAACGCCAGCGAGGTGCGCATCCACTGAGAGACCAACTGGGGATCGGATGGCGCGCGCTCGCGGCCGCAGGCCGTGGCGGATCCGATGACCACTGTCGCAATACTCAGGAGGACAGTCCGGCGTGTCGACGTCATCTCGTGTCGGGACAGGATACGTTGCGGTGCGGGAACTCCGTAGGTTACGACGAGTGGGCGAGTGACGATAGGTGAGACTACTTTACCGGATGACTTGGTCCACAGTTCATCTCCCGGTTCGATCCGTCGCGCTCATGGTCGCCTTGGCGCTGTCCACGGGTTGTCGCGACGCGCCACGCAGCGCGGCGGCCGATGTGCCGTATACCGATGTGCGTCGACTGCCTCCAGGCAGAAACGCTCTCGCGCCTGACATCATGATGCAAACGGCGGACCGCGGTCGCGTGCTGGGATCGGACTCGGCCTCCGTGCAGCTCTTCGTGGTGAGCGACTACCAGTGTCCCGGCTGCCGCGTGTGGCTTGATGAGACGATGCCCGTCATTCGCACCGAGTACATCGAGACCGGCAAGGCGCGATTGGCGTGGGTGCACTATCCGCTGCGTGAACACACGGAGGCCGTGCGCGCGGCCAGTGCGGCGTTGTGCGCCAGTGCACAGGGCAAATTCTGGGAAGCCAATGCGCGCATTTTTTCGGCGCAGGATCGGTGGAGTGGCTCGCCAAATGCCAGCGCACTGCTGGACTCTTTGGCGAGCGCTCCCGGCATTGACGCATTCGCGCTTCGCAACTGCACCGACAGCGGGCGCATGTTGCGGCAGGTGCGCACGGACATCGCGTGGGCGGACACCGCGCGCGCCGGCGCTCCGCCGATGCTGGTGGTGGGATCGCGGCGCATCGCGGGCGACGCGCCCTTGGCGGCACTGCGAGCGGCGATCGATTCGGCGCTTGCGGGGAGGTAGGGTTCGCGCGCGAGCGTTCGAGGGTGGACAGCAGGTAGTGAGCGTGGGAG
>JBEBIR010000018.1:0-18054 GCA_040080315.1 Gemmatimonas sp. | reverse complement strand
ATGCGTGCGCAACTTCATGAGCGTGTCGAACAGCGTGTCATCCTGGGTCACCATCATGCCGCCGTCGCCGTAGCCGCCCAGGTTCTTCGAGGGGAAGAAACTGAACGTGCCAATGGCCGACGCTTCGCCGGCCATCACGGTCTTGCCGTCGATGATGCGACTCGCACCGATGGACTGCGCCGCATCCTCGATCACCGGACGTCCCGATGCGGCGGCCGCAATCTGCTCCATCGCCGCCATCTGCCCGAACAAGTCCACCGCGATCACCGCTTTGGTTCTGCTGCCCACCGCCGCGCGCACCGCCTCCGGCGCGATATTGAATGTGCGTGGATCGATGTCCACGAACACCGGACGCGCGCCGACGTTGTGCACCGTGCCACCGGTGGCGAAAAACGTAAACGGCGTGGTGATCACTTCGTCATCGCGGCCCACATCAAGCGCGCGCAGGGCCAGCAACAGCGCGTCGGTTCCGTTCGCGCATCCGACCGCGTACTTCGTCTGCGACAACCCGGCCAACTGACATTCCAGCTTGCCAACGGGCTCGCCAAGAATAAACGTCTGCTGCTCGACGACCTCCATGAGCGCCGCGACGACATCCGCCTTGATCGTCGCATGCTGCGCCTTCAGATCGAGTAGAGGAACGGCCATGAGTTCAGTTCCGCTCGCAAAGTGAGGTAAATGGCATCAGATGCTGACACGGAGCGGGAGCGGAACGTCACGACCCGTCTTGGCCGATTCATAAATTCCCAGGATCAGCTCCAGCGACTTGCGACCAGCGCGCCCGTCGGTGTCCGGAACCGCCGCCCCCTGCAGGACGCCCACCACGTTTCGGTAGTACGCCTCGTGTCCGAACCCATACACGGATGGCGGGTTCGTGTTCGCCTGCTCGATCAGCTTGTCGTCGTCGTCGTACTCGGAGAACATCCAGTGTTCCACTTTGTTCACGGCCGTCCCGCCAATCTTGACAGTGCCCTTCTCGCCGAGAATGGTGATCGACCCCTCCAGATTCCGGGGAAACGTCAGCATGGTCACTTCAATCGTGCCAATCGCGCCGGAGCGGAATTTCAGCACGGCCACGCCCGAGTCCTCCGCTTCAATCTTGCGTGCCATCGTGGCCGTCTTGGCCATGACGCTTTCGACCGGACCGACCAGCCACTGAATCAGGTCGACGTAGTGCGACGCCTGATTCATGAAGGCCCCACCATCGAATTCCCACGTGCCGCGCCACGGTGCCTGATCGTAGTACTCCTGCGGACGGGTCCAGCGCACCGTGCAATTGGCCATGTAGATGCGACCGAATCGCCCGCGATCAATCGCGCGCTTCAACAGTTGGATCGGCGGGTTGAGCCGATTCTGCTTGACCACGAACAGCTGCACATGGTGATCATCGCACGCCTGCACCAACGCGTCGGCGGCCGCTAACGAAATGGCCATGGGCTTTTCGGAAATCACATGTCGCCCCGCGGCGGCCGCCAACATTCCGTGCTGCGGATGCAATCCCGAGGGCGTGGCAATCACCACCGCGTCGCTCGGCACGTCCGCCAGCATGCGCTCGTAGCTGGTGAACCACGGCACACCCTGCGATTCACCGGCTTCGCGTGCGCGCGCTTCCACGATGTCGCACACCGCGACGAGTTCGAGCGCCTCCAGCTTGGCGATGGCTTCGAAATGATTGCGACTGATACGCCCGCATCCAATCAGCGCGAGGCGAATGGTCCGGTTGCCCGGCAGGGGGTGATCCGTCATTCAGACCTCGGCGAATGTGTGGTCAGCGGCGTCACCACGTTTCCGGTGCGTTCGTAGAGCGTTCCGGTGCCCGGACAGCGCAATTGCTCGCGGCTCGAGTCATCGGCCGAGCCCCCGATCGTCTCCAGTCGAAAGCCGGCCTCGGACATCCAGCCAATCCGGCGCGCCGGCACGCCCGTCATCAGTGCGTAGTCGGGCACGTCGCGATTGATCACGGCGCCGGCCCCGATGAACGCAAAGCGACCAATCGTCACACCGCAGACAATCGTTGCGTTCGCCCCGATGCTGGCACCCTGACGCACCAGCGTGCGCCGATACTCGTCTTTCCGGGAAACGGCACTCCGCGGATTGTAGACATTCGTGAACACCATGGATGGACCACAAAACACGTCCGGCTCCAGCTCGACGCCCTCGTACAGCGACACGTTGTTCTGGATCTTCGCGTTGTCACCCACACGCACGGCATTCATGACCACCACGTTCTGTCCCAACGAGCAGCGCGCACCGATAACGGCGCCACCCAGCACGTGCGCGAAATGCCAAATGCGTGTTCCGGCGCCAATCACTGCGCCGTCATCCACGTAGGCCGACTCGTGGACCAGCGCGCCGACACCCAACGTCACTCGCAGGCCCACATGGCCCAGCCCCGGCTGATCGACCATCTCGCCTTGACTCATTCGACGGTCGCCGCCAAGCGCTCGTGCCATTCCTGCAACGCGCGCACGGTGGGTTCGCGTGTTTGCCGCGCGGCGATGGCCGCGGCGGCCGCACTCGCGGCGGACAACGTGGTCGTGTACGGCACGCGATTGGCGATGGCCGCCTGTCGGAGCCGCTCATCGTCCACTTGCGCATGCTTCCCCAGCGGCGTGTTCACCAGCAACTGCACGTCGCCGTTGAGAATGAGGTCGACGCCATGCGGGCGTCCCTCATGCACTTTCAGCACCGACTCCACCGCGACACCCTGCGCGCGCAAGTACGCGGCGGTGCCGCTGGTCGCGAACAGGCGAAAGCCAAGCGCACTGAATCGGTGGGCCAATGGCACCGCGTTCGGTTTGTCGGAGTCATTGAGGGTCAAGAACACCGCGCCCTCGCGTGGCAGCGCGTTGTCCGCGGCCAATTGCGACTTGAGGAACGCCGTCCCGAAGTCGTCATCGATGCCCATGACTTCGCCCGTGGAACGCATTTCCGGTCCCAGCACAGGATCGAACTCGCGGAACTTGTTGAACGGGAAGACGGCTTCCTTCACGCTCACGTACGGCGGAATGATCTCGTGCGTGAATCCCACCTGTGCGAGGGTTTCACCCAACATCAATCGCGCCGCGACCGACGGGAGCGACACGCCAATCGCCTTCGACACAAACGGCGCGGTACGCGACGCGCGCGGGTTGACCTCAATCACGTAGACGACGCCGTCCTTGTACGCGAACTGCACGTTGATCAGCCCGACGACGCCGAGCGCCTTCGCAAACGCGACGGTATGCGCCTTCATCTGCTCGACCGCGGCCGGCGGAATGAGGTACGGTGGCAGCACGCACGCTGAGTCGCCTGAGTGGATGCCGGCGCTCTCGATGTGCTCCATGACCGCGCCGATCACGACATCGGTGCCATCACTCAGGGCGTCGACATCCGCCTCGAAGGCATCTTCAAGGAACCGATCAACCAGCACGGGCCGGTCTTCGCTCACGCGGGCAGCGCGTTCGAAGTAGTCGCGCAGCGACGTGGCATCATGGACAATCTCCATCGCCCGACCACCCAGCACGTACGACGGCCGCACGAGCACGGGATAGCCAATGCTGTCGGCGATGGTCACGGCCTCGTCCACGCTGGTCGCCGTGCCATTCGCCGGCTGGGCGACGCCCAACTCACGCGTGAGCTTCTCGAATCGCCGACGATCTTCCGCGATGTCGATCGAATCCGGCGACGTGCCCAGGATGCGCACCCCAGCCGCTTCGAGCGCGCGGGTGAGCTTGAGCGGTGTCTGACCGCCCAGTTGCACGATCACCCCCAGCGGCTGCTCCCGGTGGCAGATCTCCAGCACATCTTCGAGAGTGAGCGGTTCGAAGAACAGCTTGTCCGAGATGTCAAAATCGGTGGAAACCGTTTCCGGATTGGAGTTGACCATGATGGCTTCGTACCCCTGCTCGCGCAGCGCCAACACCGCGCGCACGCAGCAGTAGTCGAACTCCACGCCCTGACCGATACGATTCGGTCCGGACCCGAGTATCACGACTTTGGGACGCCCCGAGGTCTCCGCCTCGCTCTCCTCGTCATAGCAGCCATACAGATAGGGCGTCGTGGACGGAAACTCGCCCGCGCACGTGTCGATCATCTTGTAGGCCGGCCGCACGCCGAGCGCCCAGCGACGTGCGCGCGCGTCGTGCTCCGTTTCCTGCCGGAGCGCACCGAGCTGACGATCGGAGAATCCCATGCGCTTCATCTCGCGCATCGCGTCCGCATCGATGGCCGGCAACGCGTGATACCAGGCTTCGGCCTCCAGCAATTCCTGCAACTGGTCGAGAAACCACGGGTCGATGCCGGTGATGGCATGCAACTCCGCGGTGCCCATCCCCAACTGCATCGCCCGTTTGAGCTGATAGATCCGTTCGGGGGTGGGACGCCGCAGCGCGCCGCGCAACGCTTCTTTGGACTCTTCGGTGAGTCGATCGTCGATCAGTCGCTCACCGACCGTCCATCCGGCGCGTCCCGTTTCCAGCGCGCGCAGTGCCTTCTGAAAGGCCTCCTTGAACGTGCGCCCAATGGCCATCGACTCGCCCACCGACTTCATCTGCGTCGTCAGGCCCGGATCGGCCGACGCAAACTTCTCGAACGCAAATCGCGGGCACTTCACGATCACGTAGTCGAGCACCGGCTCGAAGCTGGCGGGGGTCGTCTTGGTGATATCGTTGGGGACTTCATCGAGCCGAAATCCGACGGCCAGTTTCGCGCCGATGCGCGCGATCGGAAAGCCGGTGGCTTTCGACGCCAGCGCCGAGGAGCGCGATACGCGCGGATTCATCTCGATGACCATCAACTCGCCGTTCACGGGACTGACCGCGAACTGGATATTGCAGCCCCCGGCGTCCACGCCGATCTCGCGAATGATGGCCACGGCGGCATCGCGCATCGTTTGATACTCGCGATCGGTCAGCGTCATGGCCGGCGCCACGGTGATCGAATCGCCGGTATGCACGCCCATCGGATCAAGATTCTCGATGGAACACACGATGACGACATTGTCGGCGTGATCACGCATCACTTCGAGTTCGTATTCCTTCCAGCCCAACAGCGACCGCTCAATCAGCACTGATCCCACCGGCGAAAGATCGAGACCGCGGCGCACCATCGTGTCAAACTCTTCGCGGTTGTACGCGATACCGCCGCCCGTTCCGCCCAGGGTGAACGACGGACGAATGATCGCCGGGAAGCCCGTCTCGTCGACACCTTCAATCGCCTCTTCCAGCGTGGTGACGGTGCGCCCCGTCGGACACGTCAGGCCGATCTTCTCCATCGCCTCGGCGAACAACTTGCGATCTTCGGCGACCCGAATGGCGCGAGCGTTGGCGCCGATGAGTTCACACCCGTACTTCGCCAGCACACCGCTGTCGTACAGCGCCAGCGCGACGTTGAGCGCCGTCTGGCCGCCCATCGTCGGCAACACGGCATCGGGCCGCTCGCGGGCAATGACCTTCTCCACGAATTCCACCGTGACCGGCTCGATGTACGTCCGATCGGCAAACTCCGGATCGGTCATGATCGTGGCCGGATTGGAATTGACCAGCACGACCTCGTACCCCTCTTCCCGCAACGCCTTCGTGGCTTGCGTTCCGGAGTAGTCGAACTCGGCGGCCTGCCCGATCACAATCGGCCCGGAGCCAATCACGAGTATTCGATGCAGGTCAGTGCGTCGCGGCATGTATCAGATCGTCGATGATATCGTCAAAGGAGCGCGTCGCGCGCCACCCAGTGGCCTGTTGGAGTTTGTGCGGATCACCCACCAGCGCGGGCACATCGATCGTGCGAACCAGCGCCGGATCGACCGCAACTGACGCCTGCACGCCCGCGCGCGCCAACACCCGCTCCACGATGTCCTGCACGGACCGTCCGTTGCCGCTTGCCACGTTGTACGCCTCGCCGGGTACTCCGTGGTGCAGCAGCGAAATATACGCCGATACGACATCGCTCACATGGAGGAAATCGCGGATGGGCGTGGTGTTTCCAACCACCAGCGGCGTGCCCGGCGCGGCGGCCCGCAACGCGAGCGCGCGCGCCACGAGTGCCGGCAAGAGGAATCGAGGATCCTGTCCGCGGCCGCTGTGGTTGAAGCTGCGCGCCACGATCACTCGCAAGCCGCTCGCACGCCAGCATTGCATCGCCATCACCTCTTGCGCTGCCTTGGTCGCCGCATAAACGGTACGCGGCGCCTGTGGCGTGTCCTCTCGGATGGCGCGCGCGTCCGCGTGCTGCCGGCCGTACTGTTCGGCGCTGCCGACCAGCAGCACGGTGGGGTCCGACGTACCGCTCGCGCGAAGGCGCTCGAGGTGGTGTAGCAGGCGGGCCGTCGCCGTGACGTTGACATCCCAGGCCATCGCCGGATCGGCCGCTGCGGTCGGCAGATGCGAGATGGCGGCCAGATGCACCACCAGATCGGGCCGCGCGAGTTCAACGGCCTCGCGAACAAACGGATCGTCGCGCAGATCGCCGGTGCGCCAAGCCAATGTCCCGCGCTCGGATACCGTTCCCACGGCCGCATCCGCGTCGCGCATGGCGCGCGTCGTGGCGTCGTCCGCAAGTGCGAGCGCCGTCACATCGATTCCCGCGTCGCGCATCGCCGCGATAAGCCACTGGCCGACGAAGCCCGCCGCGCCGGTGATCAGCGCGCGCATGGGCTCACGCGAGACCGCACCGTATCCGCACGCCGATCATTCACCGCGCCGCGGCGTACCGAGCCAGGTCGGCCTCGACCATCATGTGCACCAGCTGGGAAAACGTCACCGTCGGCGTCCAGCCCAACTGCGTCTTGGCCTTGGTCGCGTCAGCCACCAACAGATCCACTTCGGCGGGACGGAAGAATTTTGCGTCCTGCACCACATAGTCGCGATAGTCGAGTCCCACCGTTTCAAACGCGGCCTGACAAAAATCGCGGACGGATGACGTTGATCCGGAACCAATCACAAAGTCATCGGGGGTGTCCTGCTGCAGCATGCGCCACATGGCGTCGACATAGTCGCCGGCGAATCCCCAATCGCGACGCGCGTCGAGATTGCCCAGGCGCAGCTCGCGCTGGAGTCCCAACTTGATGCGCGCCACCGCGTCAGAAATCTTGCGCGTCACGAACTCCAGACCGCGCCGCGGCGACTCGTGATTGAACAGAATGCCAGAGACCGCAAACAGGTTGAAGCTCTCGCGATAGTTCACCGTGATCCAATGCCCGTACACCTTGGCGACGCCATACGGCGATCGCGGGTAGAACGGCGTCGTCTCGCGCTGCGGCGTCTCAATGACTTTGCCAAATTGCTCACTGGAGCTGGCCTGATATAGCCGCGCCTTCGGCGCCGACTTGCGCATCGCCTCGAGCATACGGGTGACGCCGAGTGCAGTGAACTCGCCGGTCAGGACCGGTTGTTGCCAGGACGTCTGGACGAAACTCTGTGCGGCGAGATTGTAGATCTCGTCGGGACGCGTGGCCTCCACCACATCGGTCAGCGACGTCTGATCGAGCAGGTCGGCCGACGCCAGTTCGACGCGATCGACCAGATGCGCGATGCGCTCATAGGGCGTGGTCGACGAGCGTCGCACGATCCCCACCACCCGATACCCCTTGGCGAGCAGGAACTCCGCCAGATACGAACCGTCCTGGCCCGTGATGCCGGTGATGAGCGCGGTTTTCATGACTGAGTAGGCAGAACGAAGTGGGGAGTACTCAGTACAAAGTACAAAGTACTGAGTACCGAGTGTTGGATACGCGAAGGCGGGAAGCCCCGTGCAAATGAGCTCCCCGCCTGGCGTTGATCACGAACGGGGTCAGGCGACGGCGAGCTGACCGCGCGGTGCGCGCTTGATCTTCCCGGCCGCGAGGCACCGGGTGCACACCTTGACCTTGATGATGGTGCCGTCGTGCAGCGTGCGAACCACCTGCAGGTTCGGTCTCCACGTACGACGCGTCTTGTTGTTTGCGTGCGAGACACTGTTTCCGAACGCGACGCCCTTGTCGCAGCAGAAGCAGCGATGACGATTGATGGCCATGGCGATGCGTCCTGTCAGCTGAGGATCAATTCGATCCGCGCCATCTCCGCGCCGTCACCCTTGCGGTGGCCGGTCTTGAGAATGCGCGTGTAGCCGCCCGGGCGGGTGGCGAACTTCGGACCAATCTCTTGAAAGAGCTTGTCCGCCGCCTCCCGCTTCTGGACGTGCTTGCCGGCGAGTCGACGCGCGTGAAGCGTGCCGCTGCGAGCCTTGGTGATGAGTTTCTCAACGAACGGGCGGAGTTCCTTCGCCTTCGCTTCCGTCGTTTCGATCGCGCCAGACTCGATCAACGAGGTGGCGAGATTGCGAAGCAGCGCGAGGCGCTGTTCACTGGTCCGCCGAAGTTGGCGATTGGCCTTGCGGTGGCGCATGGAAAGTTACTCCTCGTCGTCGTCGTCATCGGGCGCGTTTTCGGCGGCGCGGCTGGGCGCCGTGCCCATGTCGAGAATGCGGACACCGTCCGTGCTCTCTTCATAGCGCATACCGAAATTGAGCCCTTCCTTCTCGAGCAGTGCGGCGATTTCCTGCAGGGACTTCTTGCCGAAGTTCTTCACCTGGAGGATCTGCGCCTCGGTCTGGCGAACCAGATCACCGAGCGAGCGAATGTTGGAATTCTTGAGTGAGTTGACCGACCGGACGGACAGCTCGAGATCGTCGATCGGTGTGCGGAACAGTTCGGCCAACCGCAGGGCGTCGCTGTTCGCGCCGTCGCCAGCCGCGCCGGGCTGCGCGGACGCAGACGACCCGAAGCCGACAAAGTACTGGAAGTGCGTCTGCGCGAGCGCGGCGGCATAGCTCACCGATTCCTCAGGCGACATCGTGCCGTTGGTTTCGACCGTGAGCGTCAGCCGATCGTAGTCCGTCCGCTGTCCAACGCGCGTTTCCGCGACGGTGAAGTTGGCGCGACGCACAGGATTGTAGATGGCATCGATGCGCACGACATCGACCGAGAGATTCTTGTCGGCCGGATGCTGGTCGCTTTCGACGTATCCGCGGCCCTTGTTCACATACAGCTCGACGTTGAAGTCGCGCTCGTCGGTAATCGTGAACAGGTGATGCGACGGGTCGATCACCCGCACACCGCCCACGGCCTGCACCTGAATGTCGGCCGCCGTCACCACGCCCGGACCCGACTTGCTGATGCGCAACACGGTCTGCTCGATCTCGTCCGGCAGGGCGAGCGTGAGCGTCTTGAGATTGCCGATGATCTGGTGCACGTCCTCGACAACGCCGGCAATGGTCTGATGCTCATGCACCACGCCGTCAATGCGGAAGGCCCACACGGCCGAGCCGCGCAGCGACGACAGGAGCAGTCGACGCATGGCGTTCCCCAACGTGTGACCGAAGCCGCGTTCCAGCGGCTGCAGCCGGAATTCGGCCAGATTCGGCGTGTCCTCGCGCTTCGTTGCCTCAACCAACTGCGGACGAACCAGCCCGCTGAGATCGATCGTATTCGCCATGGTGTTGTGTGTGTTAAGTGATCACATCGATTCAGACGGAATCGAAGACGCTCTGCCTCGCCCCGAACGCGTGGCAGACCCGTACGGGAGTTCGGGTCCCGATCAAAACAGAGTACTCAGTACTGAGTACTCAGTCCTTACTTCGAGTACAACTCGACGACCAACTGTTCCTGCGCCGCCAACGGAATCGCGGTGCGGGCCGGCTTCTCCAGCACCCGGCCGCTGAACGACTCCTTGTCGACCGCGATCCAGGACAGCGACGATCCGCGCCCGCTCTGCTCAAGCGCCGCCTGCACCAGCAGCAATTCGCGCGACGACTGCTTCACGCGAACTTCCTCGCCCGGACGGACCTGATACGACGGCACGTCCAGAATGCGCTGCTTCACTTCGATGTGACGATGCCGGATGAGCTGACGCGCGGCCTTGCGGCTGGGCGCAAATCCCATGCGGTAGATCACGTTGTCCAAACGCGTTTCGAGCGCCGCCAACAGGTTGTGACCGGTGATGCCCGGGAAGGACGCCACCCGCTCGAACGTGTTGCGGAACTGCTTCTCGCTGATGCCATACATGCGCTTGATCTTCTGCTTCTCGCGCAACTGCTTGGAATACTCCGACAACTTCTTGCGACGCGCCGTCGCCTGACCGTGCTGGCCGGGCGCGTACGGACGACGTTCCACCGGACACTTTTCCGTGAAGCACTTGGTGCCTTTGAGGAACAGCTTCTGTCCTTCGCGGCGGCACTGACGGCAACTGGGACCTGTATAACGCGCCATGGTCAGACCCTCCGACGCTTGGGGGGACGGCAACCATTATGCGGAATCGGCGTGACGTCGCGGATGGACTTGACCTGCAGTCCCGCCGTGGCCAGCGCCTGAATGGCCGACTCGCGGCCAGAGCCCGGGCCTTGCACGCGGACATGTACGCGGCGCACACCGGCCGTGAGCGCTTCGCGCGCGCACTGCTCGGAGGCGACGGTCGCTGCAAACGGCGTCGACTTCTTGGATCCCTTGAAGCCCGCCTTGCCGGATGATCCCCACGACACCGCGTTGCCATGCATGTCGGTGATCGTGATGGTGGTGTTGTTGAATGTGGCGCTGACGTGGGCGATGCCTTCGGCCTCGACGATGCGCTTGGTTTTCTTGGCGGTAGCCATGATTTACTTGGTCACCTTCTTCTTGCCCGCAATGGCGCGGCGCGGCCCCTTCTTGGTGCGCGCGTTCGTGTGCGTCCGCTGACCGCGCACGGGAAGCCCGCGACGGTGGCGCGTGCCACGATACGAGCCGATGTCCATCAGTCGCTTGATGTTCATCGCGACTTCGGTGCGCAACGCACCTTCCACGCGATGATTGCGCTCAAGTTCCTGACGGAGCTTGTTGACGTCGGAATCGGAGAGGTCGCGAACGCGCTGCGCCGGGCTGACGCCCGTTGCGGCGAGAATCCGCTGGGCCATCTTGCGGCCGATGCCGAAAATGTAGGTAAGGCCGATCTCAACCTTTTTCTCACGAGGGAGATCGACGCCTGCGATGCGTGCCATAGTCTGTGCGTTCCCCTTAGCCTTGACGCTGCTTGTGCTTCGGGTTGCGCTTGCAGATGATGCGAGTCACGCCCTGTCGCTTGACGACCTTGCAATGCTCACAAATCGGCTTGACGCTGCTACGAACTTTCACGGGCCACCCTCGGCGCGTCTGCGCCGACGGAGTCTCCCGCACCCGCAAACGCCAAGGCGTTCACCGGCCGGCTGGACTCCACATGTGTTCATCACGCGTGAAGCATCGGCGTCGGTTCGACGATCGATTCCGCGCACGCGTGACAGCGAAATTGGCCGGCGGATCGGCCTCGAAAATGTCACCGGAAAACCGGTAAGCCCTTCATCTTAGCTGGCATAGGCCGCTCCGACAACCCCCGTCGAACAGCCTTTAAAGGGTCAACCAGTCGGCCGAAGCGCCTCGTGGACCACCTGCATCGCTTCGACCGGATTGGCAGCACCCGTTACCGCCCGGCCGAGAATCAGCCAACGCGCCCCCGCCGCCGCCGCGTCGGACGGAGTCATTACCCGGCGCTGGTCGTGAGCATCGCCACCGGGCAGCCGGATTCCCGGGATCAACAGATCCAGGCCGTCTCCAAACGCCGAGCGCACAGCAGAGGCCTCGTGCCCGGAGCAGACAATGCCGCGTCCGCCTGCGGCACGCACCAGTCCGGCCAGACGGACCACTTCCGTCTCGATGTCCAGCGTCCGCCGACCCCAAGCCGACGCGATGGACCCGCTGTCAAGACTGGTCAGGATGGTCACCCCAAGTACATCACAAGACGAGTCCGGACCGCGGTCGCCCTCGCGCGCGCCATCCACGGCCGCTTCGATCATCTCGGCACCCCCTGAGGCGTGCACGGTCACAAGCGACGCCCCGTGTCCCGCCGCGCTCCGCGCCGCCGATCGGACCGTCTGCGGAATGTCATGCAGCTTGAGATCGAGGAACACGCGCTTGCCTTCGCTCCGCAGCCACTCCACCACGGATGGTCCTTCGGCGACGAAAAGCTCAAGACCCACTTTGTAGAAATCGCAGTGATCACCGAGCATGGTGACGAGCGCGCGGGCCGACGTCGAGTCAGGGACATCGAGCGCCACAATCGGTGTGACGGCTGCCGATGATTTCAATTGGGCCATTCGAGAGTTCCGATAAGAGATCGCAGGTCCTTGACCCCGTGGTCGCGTGTCCAACGGGCCAAGCCACGAGCTATGCGTTCGGGTGCACGCGGATCGCGCAGCGCGGCAGTGCCCACACCCACGAGCGACGCGCCGGCCATCAGGTACTGCACGGCATCGGTCACGGTCGAGACCCCACCCAGCCCGATAATCGGCACGTGCGGCAAGGCCCGCGACACGCGCCACGTCGCCAACAGTCCGACCGGCAGAAGTGCAGGCCCACTCACGCCGCCGCTGCCAAATCCGATTCTCGGTCGACGCACTTCCGTGTCAATGACCAGCCCAGGCATCGTGTTCACCAGTGTCAGTCCGTCGGCACCGGCGTCCACCGCCACCCGCGCCGACTCGACAATGGCGGCGCCAAGCGTGGGAGAAAGTTTGACGAAGATGGGTCGTCGGGTTCGCGCGCGGGTCGCTTGGACGAGTGCCATCAGCGCCACTGGATCGGCGCCGAATTCCAAGCCACCCGAACGCACGTTCGGACAGCTCACGTTGAGTTCAAAGGCGTCGACCCCGGGACAATCATCCAACCCCGACACCACCTCTTCAAATTCATCCACACTGTTGCCGACCACATTGATCAGTACACGAGCACCCGCCGCGCGCGTCGCCAGCCACGGCAGCGCGTCGCGCCGGACACTCTCCAGTCCGGGGTTGGCCAAGCCAATCGCGTTGATCATACCGCCCGCGAACTCGCTGACACGAAGCGGTGGTGCTCCGTGCCGCGGTGCCAGACTCACCGCTTTGGTGGCGATGCCCCCCACGGCGGACAAGTCCAGTACGCCGTCCACTTCGCGTCCGTAGCCGGCTGTACCCGCTGCCAACACAATCGGATTGCGAAAGTCGAGGCCAGCAACACGCATCGCGTTGGGTCCCGTCACAGCGGTCGTCGTCGCCATCATTCTCGGTTCGTCGGTGACACCGGTGACTTTGGCGGCGTGCGCAACTTGCGCACGCTATCGGTCCAGACGCGCAACGCTTCCGTCCAGCGCAATTGCAACAGGTCCGGCGTGAGAACAAAGTCCGGGCGGCCCGCTGGATCATCACCGCGAATCCACGCCGCAACCGACGAGCCGGCGTAGTCGCGTCGGATACGTTCGTCCCATGCACTGGCACTGTCTGGTGTCAGCAATCCGGCGGCATACCAGGCGTTTGGTGCCAACGGTGCCGCAGCCGCGTCACGCGCCACGCGAAGGAACAAGGTGCGCGCCAGCTCCAGCGCGCGCAGGGAGTCGCGCGCCACCTCGGCTGCCAGAAACCAGGCCGCACCAGTGGGCTCCGACTGCACGGCCAGGAGTTTCACCAACAACAACTGCTCAGAGACACGTCGCGCATACGGACTGCGTCGCACCGCGCTGTCCTGACGCGCCACAATGGTGTCGATATCGCGAAGCGTCGACGCGCGCTTCATCGCCAGGTAGGCGATGCGCGCGTCCGATTCACGCGCCATCACGGTGTCGCGCCCCGCCAGCGTGCGCGCGGTCAGCAAGTGTCGACGCGCCGCCGAGTCGCGTCCCGAACGCAAATGCAGATCGCCGACCGCAAAATGCATCGATGCGCGACTGGCGTCGCGAATGCGCGACGCGTCGTAGCCACGCACCACAGACTCGACCGCCACCCAGTGACCCGCCTCCGACATCTCGCGCAACGCGCGGGTGACGTCATCGCGATAGTCTGCCTGGGTTGCGCGTTGCACGAGCAACGATTCCACGCGCGTAAACTCCCGTGCGGTAAGCGACGACTGCAGCAGCTCCCACGGCAACACACCGTCCGTCGCATTCCCAAGATAGCGCGCGACTGCATCGCGATCGCCGACGGCGAGGGCCGCTCGCGCAGCCCACAGGCGCGCCTGTCGAGCCGTCTCCGCATCGGCAACGTTCACCAGCGAATCCAGACGCAGTCGCGCCGACGCAATATTGTCGGTGCGCACTTCGCAGGAGGCCTGCGCGACGCGCGCGCGATCGCGATCCTCGAGAGTACTTCCGGGCAACGCGAGGAACTCGGCGAGCCGCGGCTGCGCCTGCTCACACTGTCCAGCCAGCGCCGCACCCCGACCCGCCAGATACAGTGCCCGCGTGCGCCACGCGGACTTCGGGTGACGCACCAGCACCGTCTCGGCCTTGGCCGACGACAGTTGAAAGAACGTGGTCGCCGCGCTCTCTTCACCGCGGCGCAGCCGCGAATCACCGTTTCGCGCCGCTTCTTTCGCGTTGTAGACGCCGTTGTAGTACACGCAGCCCGGCGACGCCACCAGCAGCGCCATGAGCCCCGCACGCTGACACGCGCGCCAGGTCGACCGCACGCGGGTCATGAAGTGCCGCCTCCGACCTTTCGCTCGTACTGCGCGAGGAACGTCTCGACGGCATCCGCCAACGCGTTTGCGAGCTCCCGCTGGCTGGCCGGATTGGACATGTAGGCCGACTCACTGCTGTTGCTGCCGAATCCGACCTCGACCAGCACCGCGGGCATGAAGGCCTGAACCAGCACCATGAATCCCGCCTGCTTCACTCCGCGATTGGGCCCCGGATGCACCTTGCGCAGACCGGATTGCACCAGATCAGCCAGTCGCGACGACTCACGCAAATGCTCGTTCTGCGCCATGTCACGGATGATGAAGCCGAGCGGATCATCGCGGGCGGTTTCCGCGTCCGTCTCGAACTTGATGACTTCGTTTTCCATCGCCTCGACGCGCCGCTCATCCTCTGTCTTGGCCTCGGCCAGAAAATAGGTTTCGAAGCCCCGTGCGCCGCCGGGTTGCTTCCATCGCGGGTTCGCGGCGTTCACATGCACGGAGAGAAACAGGTCTCCCTTCGCCTGATTCGCGATTCGGCCCCGGTGGTGGAGGGCAATCAGCGTGTCTGAATTGCGTGTCATCACCACGCGAATGCCGCGACGTTCCAGTTCGGCCTTGACCTCGCGCGCCACGGCGAGCGTGATGTCCTTCTCGAACACTTTGCGCGTCGCGCCAATGGGCCCGGACATTCCCCGATCCACCCCGCCATGCCCGGCGTCGATGACCACCACGCGTGAACGCCCGCCTGCGCTCCGTCCCGCATCGGGGAGGCTCGCGGTCGGCATTCGTGTCGGCGCGGGCGCGGGCGCAGCGCGACGCGCGGTGACATCGCCAAATCGACGCAGTTCGCCGCGATCGCCGTCATACATCACGCCACTCACGACGCGCGGCAGGAGCTCGCTGGCAAAAGCGAACGGGACGAAGACAATGCCGCTCTTTCGATAGATGGGAGCCGAGAGGGGCAGAGTGTCCGACTCCAGGCGCACGAAGGCGCTGCCGATCTCCACATGGATCGTCGCGCTCGCGATCTGCAGATGATATCGCGAACCACCGTCCGCCACGAACTGCCCGCCGATGGCCTCACTCAGCAAATCGGCGCGCATGGCCATTCCGCCTTCAGGGTGTGACACGAGCGGAACCACCCGACGCCGATCGCCGACCAGCACCGGTAACGTGCGTGGAACGGCTGCCGCGACTTGCAACGCGCAGCACAAGGCGGCCAGTATCATTGGCGACGCGAGATTAGCGGGATCGGAGCGCGCGCGCGATTTCCATCTGCGCGTCGCGCTTCTTGAGGTCCTCGCGCTTGTCATGCTGCTGCTTGCCACGCACGAGCGCGAGCCGCGCCTTCACCCGACCACGCAGGAAGTACAGGTCGAGCGGCACCAGCGTCAGCCCCTGCCGCTCCACCGCGCCAATCAGTCGTCGAATCTCGCGACGATGCAGCAACAGCTTCCGCGTCCGAGTCGCCTCGTGGTTGAAGGTGTTGCCCTGCCCGTACGCGCCGATATGCAGGTTGAGCAGAAAAACCTCCCCGTCCTTCAGCACGCCGAAGGCATCTGTCAGGTTCGCGCGACCTTCGCGCAACGCTTTCACCTCGGTCCCGGTGAGCACAATGCCCGTCTCCCAGGTGTCGAGGATTTCGTAGTCGTGTCGCGCGCGTTTGTTCCGCGCGATCATCTCGATCGGGTCGTCAGCGTCCGTGGTCACCATGCTGAGAGGCAAGCTAGTCTGTTGACTTCCGAATGGTGCACGGTCTATTCTTCCCGTCCCTGTACACTTGGCCTTGGCCAAGCCAATCGCCGGAGTGGTGGAATTGGTAGACGCGCTGCGTTCAGGGCGCAGTGCCCGCAAGGGCGTGCCGGTTCGAGTCCGGCCTTCGGCACTACCGCAGAAAAACTGAGCCGGTCGTGAACGGGCGAGTGTCGTGGTGCCTAGGCGCCTCGACTCCCTGATCATGACCGGCTCAGTGTTGTTCTGCCATGCCCCGGTCGACGGGTGTGACCATCAGGGCCGGATCGCTGACGGTCGGACATCCTCGGGCATCGACGCCACCCCGAACACCGCTCGCAACGCTTCATTTGCCTGCGTGCGGGTCACCTGCACGAAGTGCTCGGCGCGGGCCAGCGCATCGTCGCTGGGATGCGCGACGCCGGCGCCCTCCAGCAGCACGCGCCCAAAACGAGCCGCCGGCGCCGCCGACTGACCGCGTACTGCCATGGCCGCCGTGTACGCGCGCCGCCGCTCGATCCAGTGACGCGCGACCGCCGCCGAGCGCCGCGCTTCAGCTTCGATGACGGCGGTCAGCGCATGTGCCACGTCCGCTGCCGTGCGATCGTCAAGCGCGTCACGCTCCGCCACGATGAGGCCCAACGCCCTTCGAGCAAAAATCAGCTCTCGCTCGGCGACGTCGCGATCTCCCACAATGGCACCAAGCCATGCGATGTCGGACGCATCCGGGGCGATCAACAGGCGCTGCAGGTACACCTGCGCCCGGTGTCGACGCTCGCGCGCGGCGAGCCAGTTCGCCATGAACCCCATGCGTGCGGTCAGTCCTGCAGCACGGGGAGTGCGCCGGCGCGAATCGGCACCTCCGCGCGAAATGCGGGCAGTCCGACGCGCGAGCGAACCACCGTCTCATCCGCCTGCAGATCGCTCAACTTGACTCCCTCCAGCACCTCGTCGATGCGCTGCTGCAATAGCATCCATACCGGACGAATGCTGCAGCTTTCCGAATCCGCGCACCGCGACGCATCGACGGGATGCGAGACGCAATGCAGGTCAAACGTGGTGAGCTCCGAAGCCTGAATCACCTCGCGCACAGAAATCGACGAAGGATCCCGGGCCAGCTCGTACCC
Source organism: Gemmatimonas sp. (assembly GCA_040080315.1). Taxonomy (GTDB): domain Bacteria; phylum Gemmatimonadota; class Gemmatimonadetes; order Gemmatimonadales; family Gemmatimonadaceae; genus Gemmatimonas. The sequence continues at coordinate 753 of JBEBIR010000018.1, read as the reverse complement.
CCCGCGCGCGCCTCGCGTGCTGTCCACGACTCCCGCCCGACGCATGCGGAGCAGGATTTGCTCGACGTAGTCGGCGGGAAGTTGTTCGCGGGCCGCGATATCGCGCCCGGTCACCGGCCCGGTGCCCGCGCGACGCGCCAGATGCAGCGCGCAGATCAGACCATACTCGGCCCACGTTGTAATGCGCATGCACTAGAGACTAGGGACGCCGGACCCGGTGGACAAGCACCCCACCGTCGCAAATCACGCACGCGATATGGAGAATTCGCTCTTTGGCGAGGCAGAGGAGTGAGCAACAGCAGGGGTGAGCAACAGCAGGGGTGAGCAACAGCAGGGGTGAGCAACAGCAGGGGTGAGCGTGGGAGCGGTGGGCCTGCGAGGGCAGACTACCCTCACCGCTCACGCCTCCGGTGCTCACTCCCTTCTGTTGCTCACCCCTCTGCTTGCGGACACTCGCTGACACCGGATCAGCCGCCGGCGACCGACCCGTGCTTTCCGGACGGCACCCCAATCTCGGTCATCTTGCGCAGATCAAGCACCGCATCAATCTCGTCGTCGGGGAGCACATGCTCTTGCCTGACCAAGTCGCGAATCAGAATCCCCTCCTTCACCGAGCGCTTTGAGATTTCCGCCGCCGCCCGGTACCCGATTTGCGGCATCAGCGCGGTCGCCAACGCTGCGCTCCGCTCCACCCAGTACGCGCACATCGCCGCGTTGGCCGTAATACCCACCACGCATCGTGCCGTGAGCATG
>JBEBIR010000366.1:0-4333 GCA_040080315.1 Gemmatimonas sp. | reverse complement strand
GGTTGGTGAAATGCGCGACGCCGAAACCGCGCAGATCGCGGTGCAGGCGGCGCTGACGGGGCACTTGGTGTTGAGCACGCTGCACACCACCGACGCGACCGGAGCGCTGGCGCGGCTGACCGAGATGGGTGTGCCGCCGTATCTGTTGGCGGCCACGCTGCACGGCGTGCTGGCGCAGCGGTTGGTGCGACGAACGTGCGACGAGTGCGCCGAGTGGCGGGCGCTCAGTCGCGAGGAATCCGCGTTGCTGCTGAACGTGTCACCGCCGCTTGACCCGCCGGTGACCCGCGTGCGCGAAGGGCGAGGGTGTGCGCGTTGCGCGCAGAGTGGGTACCGCGGTCGGGCCGCAATCACCGAGTTGCTGGTGCTCGACGAGACGTTGCGTGCGGCGTTCGTGAATGGCGCGTCACTGGATGCACTGCGCGCGACTGTGCGGGCGCGGGGTGTACCGTCGCTGGTGCACGATGGCTGGCGCGCGGTGCGCGATGGCCGCTCAACGATCGCGGAGATCACCCGTGTGGTGAGCGAGGAAGACAGTCGATGACCGACGCTGGCCGCCTCGTCGGACGCTGGCGCTATCGCGCAGCGTCGGCCGATGGCGCAGCCGTTCGCGGAGAGATTGATGCCGCGTCCGAACGCGACGCCATCGATACGCTGCGTCGTCGTTCGCTGTGGGTAGTTGAGCTGCAGGCGGTCGGCGACACGCGCGCGGCCTCCGTCATCGCGACGCCGTCTCAGGCAACGACCGCGACTTCATCGACCTGGTCTCGCTGGTGGGGGTCTTCCGACACCGATCTGGCAGTCGTGATGCGCGCATTGGCCACACTATTGGGGGCGGGCGTTCCGCTGTATCGGGCCCTCGCGTACGCGGCGCAGGAAGCTGCCAGCGCACAGCACCGGACGGCGTTCGCCGCAGTGCGGAGCGCGGTCGAACGTGGTGAGTCGCTGAGCGTCGCGATGGCCGGACAACCGATATTCCCGACGATGTTCGCGCCTGTGATCGCGGCCGGTGAGAGTTCGGGGACGGTCGACACCAGCTTGGCTCGCCTGGCCGATCATCTCGAGCAACGCGACGCGCTGCGATCGCGACTTCGCAGTGCGCTCGTCTACCCCACCCTCCTCGGCGTCACGTCCGTCATCGGCGTGACCGTGATCCTGATGGTGGTGGTGCCGCGATTCGCCGACCTGATCAGCGACAGCGGAGGCAAGTTGCCCCTGAGCACACGGCTTCTGATTGGCGCGAGCGCTGCGCTTGGTCGAGGCTGGTGGATCGCGCTGATGCTCGCGGCCATCACAGCGCTGGCACTTCAGCGCTGGCTCAAAGATCCCGGTGTGAGGCGTCGTTGGGATGAATCTCGCTTGCGCTGGCCCCTCATTGGCCGAATGGAGCGCGTGCAGGCCGCCGCCGGATACACGAGTCTTCTGGCTATCGGTTTGCGCTCAGGCGTGTCACTGCTTGGGTCGATGGCGCTGGCGCGGGGCGTCGTGCGCAACCGACATCTGGCGTCGTCGCTGGCCGAAGCGGAGCGCCGCGTGCACGGCGGCGCCAGCCTGTCTCAGTCCCTCGCGGGCCTGCTGCCTCCCCTCACCGAGCGTCTGCTGGACGCGGGCGAGACCGGCGGCGACTTGCCCGGCATGGCCGCACGCGCGGCGGAGGCGTCGGAAGGCGAGGTGCAGCGCGCCGTCGGGCACGCCGTCGCCCTCATCGAGCCGGTGATGATCATAGGGTTCGGCGGCATTGTGGGGTTCGTAGCGTTGGCACTGTTGCAGGCGATCTACGGACTTAACGCTGGCGTGCTGTGACACGTCTCACGGTCCGCGCCTACAAACCGCGCTAGCTTGTGTGCAACCAGAAACGCCGCTTTCGCGATGGTGGAAAAACAGACGAGAGACGGGGGATGGGAGACAGCAGACTCAGACTCGTTCTGAGTATCACCCCAAGGGCGTGCTCGTCACAGCCTGCGATCTCGTGCCGAGTAACGCGGACTTTGGTACATGCGCGCTGTTGACAGTCGAAGCCAGCAGCCCGAGCGTATACCGCAGGTATTCGTCCATAAAACTATCGGTGACCTCATGAGCACGATTCCGGACGCCGCGCTGCTGGAAGAAGACACTACTGGCGACGTGGAAGGGTCTGCGGAGCCGACCGTGCCCAGTCGTCGCCGGTTCTTTGCGATAGGCGCGAGTGCGGTCGCGACGATGGCGGCCAGTGCGGCGATCGACGCCCAAACCGGTCGCCCGCGTGGCAAGCCGGTCAACAAGCCGCTGCCCGTGGGAACCCGCCCCGATCCGTCGGTGGACTGGAAGGATCCGGTATTACGTCTGGTGCGGCGCATTACGATGGGACTCGAGCCGGCTGAGGTCGCGCTGGCGCGGCAGAAAGGGTTTGCCGGGTATCTCAACTATCAGCTCAACTTCGCCGCCATCGACGACAGTGCCGTGGAAGCAACTGTCGCCGCGCGTTATCCCTTGCTTGCGCAGTCCTCGGCGACCTTGCGCACGGCCGATGGCGGTGAGGTCTACAATCAGCTGGCCGATGCGGCGGTGCTTCGCGCCGCGTTTTCCAAGCGCCAGCTGAAAGAACGGATGGTGGAGTTCTGGACCGACCATTTCAACGTGCTGTACGACAAGATTGGCTATCTGAAAGCGGCCGATGATCGGGATGTGATTCGTCTGCACGCGTTGGGGAAATTTCCCGACATGTTGCGCGCATCGGCCGAGAGCGCGGCGATGTTGGGGTATCTGGATCAGGCGAACAGCCGCAAGCCCACTCCGAATCAGAACTACGCGCGCGAAATCATGGAATTGCACACGCTCGGCGTGGATAACGGCTACACGCAGAACGACGTGGCGCAGCTGTCCCGCATCCTTACGGGATGGAGTTACAACGCCAACGGTGTGTTCGCTTTCAATCGTGGCTTCCACGATTTCACCGCGAAGACGTTCATGGGCGTGAACTATCCCGCCATGCTATCGACCGCCACCGCTGCGCAGATGAAGTCCGAGGGTGATGCGGCCATCACGTTCCTGTTGAATCATCCGAATACGGCGCTGTATATCGCGGGCAAGATGGCCAGGTGGCTGCTGTCCTACTCGCCGCCGCAGTCCGTGATCGATGCCACTGCCGCGACGTACACGGCGACCGGCGGCGACATCAAGGCGATGATCCGCACGATCATGACAGGCGCGAACCTCATGGCCTCGCCCGCGAAGTACAAGCGACCGTTCCATTTGCTGGCGTCGTCATTGCGCGGCATGGCGGCGGAAGTCGTGAACATTCGTCCCACGCGACAGCGCATCGATTTGATGGACATGCCACCCTACTACTGGGAACAGCCGGATGGATATCCGGACCGTGTGAACTGGTGGAGTGGTCTGGCAACCCAGCGTTGGAACTGGGCCACGTACATATCGCAGCGGAATTCGGCGACGGATGTTCGTGTCAACACGGTGGTCAATTTCGCGTCGTCCGGCACGCCGGCCGCGATCAACGCCGATCAGGTGGTTTACCAGATCAACGTCCGATTGTTCGGTGGCGAGATGCCCGTGTCCCTCAAGACCTCGCTGCTGACATATCTGCGCGCGGGGACCATCAACGACACACGAGTCCGCGAGACCATCGCGCTCGCGGCGAGCTGTCATCAGTTTCAGTGGTATTGAGTCCCCGGTTGTCATCGCGCGCACGCATTCGCCACTCACGTTCGATCAGGGACCTCACCCATGCTTGACGCAAAGAACGCCACCGGATGCTCCGAATACCGGTCGCTGGCGCGACGCGACTTTCTCGTGCAGGGCGCCGGCTTTGGCATTGCCGCGCTGCTGCCCTCCTGGCTGCCCAACGTCGTGCTCGCGCAGTCGTCCTCAAGCCGTGACATCATTCTCTCGGTATTTCTGAGTGGCGGCACCGACGGCATGTCGATGGTCGTACCATTTGGCGATCCCGCCTACTACACGGGTCGCCCGACGATTGCCGTGGCGCGACCGGATGCGGCGGGCACCGGCCCCAAAGCGACGGCGCTCGACAATTTCTTCGGCTTCTCGCCCGGCATGGTGCCGCTCATGCCGGCGTATACCGCTGGCGATCTGCTCGTCGCACATGCCACGGGTTCGGTCGATACGTCGCGATCTCATTTTGACGCGCAGCGCTACATCGAAGTGGGCAAACCGCGGGACTTGAATCTCGCCACCGGATGGCTTGGTCGGCATCTCGCCACCTCCACACCGCTCCGCACGACCGCGCCACTGCGCGCACTTGGTCTGACCAATGGACTGCCGCAGACTTTGGTGGGCGGCCCCAAGACGCTGCCGATTGCGAATCCGCGCACCTACACGG
>JBEBIR010000365.1:0-4339 GCA_040080315.1 Gemmatimonas sp. | reverse complement strand
TCTTCGATACGCTCTTTGCGTTCGCGCTTGATCGAATCGGGTACGCTGTCCTCAAGCTCGAACGCGCGCGTGCCTTCCTGTGGTGAATAGGTGAAACAGCCGACACGGTCGAACTGGATCTCCTCAAGGAAATCACACAGCACCTGAAAGTCGTCTTCCGTTTCGCCGGGGAAACCCACGATGACGGTGGTTCGCACCGCGAGATCGGGAATAATCTCGCGGTAGCGCGCCAGTCGCTCTCGAATGGTCTTCTGACGCTCGGGACGACGCATGCGCGCCAGCACCGCGTCCGACCCATGCTGCATGGGCGTGTCGAGATAGCGCACGATCCGCGGGTTGGCCGCAATCACCTCCAGCAGTCGTGGTGTGATCCCCGCACTGTACAGGTAGAGGTTGCGAATCCACGGGATGCTCGTGTCCCGCACCAGCGCCTCGAGCAACTCCGGAAGTGCAAACCCGTCACGCCGATCACGCCCGTAGTGCGCCAGGTCCTGCGCCACGAGATTGATCTCGCGCGCACCCTGCACCTCCAGCAACTGCGCCTCGCGCACCAATTCGTCCAGCGCAAACGAACGGTGCTTGCCTCGCATGAGCGGGATGGCGCAAAACGCGCAGCCATGATCACAGCCTTCGCTCACCTTGAGGTAGCGCACGTGCGCCGAATCCCCGCCGAACACGCGCACACCGGGATGCTCCAGCAGCTCGCCGCCAATCAGACCGCGTTCGATCAGTTCCGGCAGCAGGCGATCGGTCTCCGACGTGCCCAGAAAGACGTCGACCTCGGGAAGCGCGTCAATCAGTTCATCCTTGTGCCGTTCGATCATGCACCCGATGGCGAACACCGCGCGGCAAGTGCCGGTCTCCTTGAGGCGCGTCGCCTCGAGAATCGCGTCAATGGATTCCTGCTTGGCGGCATCGATGAATCCGCAGGTGTTCACGACCACCACCTCGGCGTCACGAAGGTCGGTGACCTGTTCGCCCCCGTGCGCCACGAGATCCGCCAGATACCGCTCGGAGTCCACCGTGTTCTTGTCGCACCCGAGGGTGACCAGTCCGAACTTGAGCATCCGGGAAAGCTAGCGCCGCGCCATGGTCAAAGCGTCCGCGCCCCGATCTGCGCTCGAACAAATGGCGACAGCACGTATCGCGCGAGCGCGGTCGCGGATAACCGCGCCGCGCCGTCGATCACGCCCAGGCAGTCCGGCGCGCCGCATGCACAGTCAAACGGCTGCGCCATCTGCCACTCCGTGCTCGGATAGAAGTACACCAGTTCGTCTCCGGCGCGCAGATCGGTGAGCGCCACCAACGCCAATTGCGCCATATCGAACGCCACATTCGGTGCGCAGGAATGATTCACGCACTCGAGAAACGCCGGCGCGGGCCGCAAGTGCGTATCGGCATCGAGCTGCACCGTCAGGTAGGTCGGCGCCGGAAACCGCGGACTGCCGGCGAAGCTGACCAGGACCGATCCCGCCGGCTGATCGACCAGAATGCAGACGCAACGCTGCTGCAGGTCTCCGCGATGCCCGATCGCGAAGGCGGTATCGTCGAGCAGGTGAACCGCCCTTATCGAAAGTTGCCGAACTGCAATTCCACACCGAAATCGCCCTTCCGAAGCACGGCCATGGCGTCTTGCAGATCGTCCTTGCTGGGTGACGTCACCCGGACCTGATCGCCTTGAATCGAGGCCTGCACCTTCTTCAGCTTCGCCTCCTTGATCGCGGCGGACACCTTCTTGGCGGTGTCGCTGTCCAGCGCCATCTTGAGCTTGATCTCGCGGCGCAGCACATCGCCACCACCAGGCTTCACGTCGCCGATATCGAGATTCTTCACCGGCACGCCGCGCTTGATCAGCTTGGCCTGCAGCATGTCGAACAACGCGTCCATGCGCATATCGCTGTCGGTGGCCAACTGCACGAGACTGTCGGATCGCTTGAACTCGATGGTCACCAACGCGCCCTTGAAGTCAAACCGCTGACTGACTTCCTTCTGCGCCTGGTTGACGGCGTTGTCAACCTCCTGCAGGTCCACGCCGGTCGTCACGTCGAACGAAAATGTCGAGGCCATGGATTATCCAAGAAAACTTTCGAGCGCCTTGGCGCGCGACACATGCCGCAAGCGCGACAGCGCCTTCTCCTTGATCTGCCGCACGCGCTCACGGGTAATGCCCAGCATGGCACCGATCTCCTCCAACGTCATGGGATCGGAACCATCGATGCCAAAATACAACCGCAGAATTTTCGCTTCACGCTCCTTGAGACTGCCCAACGAATCCTCGATCGCCTCGGTGAGCGCCTTCTCAAACGTCTGCTCGTCGGGTGTCGGATTGACCGTGTCGGCCAGGTAGTCCAGCAAGCGATTGTCTTCGCCTGGCGTGAGCGGCGCATCGAGCGACAGATGCACCTGCGAAATCGACATGGTCTTGGCGACTTCCTCTTCCGTGATGTCCATCCCTTCCGCAATCTCGGCGTGCGTCGCTTCGCGACCGAGTTCCTGCAGCAGCGCGTTGGCACGTTTCCCGATGCGATGCAGCGTCCCAGCCCGATTGAGCGGCACCCGCACGATGCGCGACTGCTCGGCCAACGCCTGCAGGATCGCCTGCCGGATCCACCACACCGCGTACGAGATGAACTTGATCCCCTTCGTCTCGTCGAATTTGTGCGCGGCGCGAATCAAGCCAAGATTGCCTTCGTTGATCAGGTCGGACAGCGACACGCCCTGATTCTGATATTTCTTGGCCACCGACACCACGAACCGCAGGTTCGAACGCACCAACTTGTCGAGCGCTTCCTGATCACTGACCCGGATCCGACGCGCCAGTTCGGCTTCCTCCTCGCGAGAGATCAGGGGATACACGCTGATGTCGCGCAGATACTGGTCCAACGACCCTTCCTCGTACTGCGCCTTCTTTTTTGTCGGGATTACTGCCATAGCGCCAGCGGCTCGTTGAGGCGGGGAAAGCGCGCGTCGAGGAACAGAACATTCGTCTGCATGGCGCACGTTCCGCAAGGCATCACGGTCAACGCACCACCGTCCCGAGACGGGTCCACCGAATCCGGGTCAACCACGGCGCCGTGACCGACGAATCCGGCGTGAAGCTGTAGTACACGACCAACGGCGTCCCGCGCAGCAGACTATCCGGAACGAAACCCCAGTACCGACTGTCCAGCGAGTTGTCGCGGTTGTCGCCCAGCACGAAGAAGTGGTGCAACGGCACCACCAACGGGCCCCAATTGTTGCGCGACGGCCGATACCCCATCCCGGGCGCATACGCGTCGGCATCCGCGGCCACCGCCGTTTTGATCAGGTGACTGCGCTGCCAGCGAAACTCGTCGTTGACCGGATCGACACCCGGTTCTGAATGCTCGACGTAGCGCTCCTGCTGCGACTGTCCGTTGCGTACCAGCACGCCGTCACGCATGGACAGCGTGTCGCCCGGCAGCCCCACCAGCCGCTTCACGAAGTTCTTGCTGGGGTCGACGGGAAATTCGAAGACCACCACATCACCCTGTTTCGGTGCACGGATCGCCGGGAGCCGGCGCCCGGCGAACGGAATCTCCGCCCCGTACACCAGCTTGTTCACCAGCAGGAAATCACCCACCAACAGGGTGTGCTCCATGCTGCCCGACGGAATCTTGTACGCCTCGACGAAGAACGTCCGCAGCACAAGGAACAGCAGCACGGCGGCCGGAAACACCTTCGCCCACTCCCACAGCCACGAGAACCGCAGCGCGCGCGGCGCACGCGTGCGCCCGTTGGCCGCTCGCAATGCGCTGGCGCGCAATGCGCTCGCGCGCAACTCGGCGTCGGGCGACGCTCCGGGCGCGGTGATCATGCGGTCGTGACGAACCAGGGAGTCATGCGGTACGGTTAGTAGTTGTCGATCTGCGCGCGCTGCAGGGCGCCCGAGTAATCCACGTACCCCACCTTGGTTTCCGAGTAGAACTCGTACACCTCCCAACCGCCCTCGCGATGCCCGTTGCCGGTTTGCTTCACGCCGCCAAACGGCAGATGCGCTTCGGCCCCAATCGTGGGCGCGTTGACATACGTGATGCCGTTGTCCAGTTCCTGGAGCGCGCGAAAGGCCACGTTCACGTTTGATGTATACACCGAAGACGACAAGCCGTAGCGGACGTCATTGTTCACGGTGAATGCCTCTTCGACATCGGTAACTTTGATCACCGAAAGCACCGGTCCAAAGATCTCCTCCTGCTCAAGGCGCGAACCCGCCGTCACGCCGGAGAATATCGTGGGCTGGAAAAAGAAGCCGCGATCGAGCGAGCCGCCAGTGGCGCGCTGTCCACCGCACACCAACGTGGCACCCTGCGCCCGCCCAATC
>JBEBIR010000364.1:0-4351 GCA_040080315.1 Gemmatimonas sp. | reverse complement strand
CGTTATTGTTGTTCTCTGTGTTCTCCGCGAAGCTCCGCGCACTCCGCGAGAACCACTCCGCGTCCTCTCCGTTCAACTCTCCGTTTCCCTTCATTTCTCCCGTAGCCCAACATCCAGAAGATAGTCGCGCTCCGGAATCGTAATGGCTCACCCTTCACGCAATGCGACGACTGGATCCACAGCCACGGCGCGTCGAGCCGGCACGAGCGTCGCGGCCGCGGCGATCAACAGGAGCAGGATCGGCGTACCAATGAAAGTGACGGGGTCGAGCGCGCCCACACCATACAGTTGACTGGAGACCAGTCGACCCACCGCCAGCGCAAGCCCCAATCCGACGATACCGCCAATCAGCACGGTGCGCAGCGTTTCACCCAATATCGTGCGGAGTATCGCGGTAGTTGGTGCGCCCAGTGCGGCGCGAATGCCAATCTCCCGTCTGCGCTGTGACACTTCGAATGCGGCCACGCCGAAAATGCCGACGGCCGCGAGCAGAAGGGCCAAACCACCGAACGCGCCGGTAAACGCCCCTCCAAGTTGCGCCGGCAGGAGTACCACGCGCTGGGCGTCGACCAACAGGCGAACGGCTGGTGGTGGCACCGAGGGATCGAGCGCTCGCATGGCAGCAACGATACCACGTGAGACAGCGGGCACCGACGTTCCGGGTGCCAGCACCACATGCAGCGTCATGCTGTTGTCCGATTGTTGCGCATAGGGCACGTACAGAAACACCGGTGGCGCTTCGCCGAGCGAGTTGTAGCGGATGGGACGCGATACGCCAACAATCTCCAGCCAGGGACCGCCCTGTCCACCAAAGCGAACGCGCTTTCCCAGTGCGGACTCGTTAGGCCACAGCTCTCGCGCGAAGGTTTCGTTGACGATGGCCACCTCCGGTGCGCCCGCGCGGTCGGTCGGCGCAAATTCGCGCCCGGACGTGAGCGGCATGCGCATGGTCGTGAAGTAGTCTGGTGTCACCGTCACGAAGTACGTCTGACGCCCGATCCCAGCCGCGTCACCGTCCGGATACACGGACGTCTCGGCGTTGCTGCCGGTAAGCGGAGCGATCGACGCCGCGGTCACCGCCGTGACGCCCGGGAGATCACGTGTGCGAGCGAGCAGTTGATCGATGAGGGTTGCGTTGGCCGCGGCGTCGCGTCCGCGACCAAGCTCGATGGGTGCATTGAGAACGCCGCTGGTGTCGAAGCCGGCATCAATTCGGTCGGCGTTGCGCAGGCTGTGCAGAAAGAGACCTGCGCAAGCGACCAGTACCGTGCTGGCGGCAACCTGCAGCGCGAGAAACGCGCGCCGCAAGCGAGTTCGCCGTCGACTGCTGCCAGCGGCACCGTCGCGCAGTCCAGCGGTGAGATCGACGCGCGTGGATTGCAGTGCCGGTGCGAGGCCGGCGACTGTTACCACCAGTGCCACCAGCACTAGCGTGAAGGCCACTACGGTCGCGCTGGCACCGGTCTCCAGTTTCACACCTGCTTCGACCGGTATGAACGAAACCAGCAGTGAGGTGCTCCATCGTGTCGCCAACAGCGCCAGCGCGGCGCCGATGATGGCGATCAATCCAAGTTCCGCCAGAAGCTGTCGCACCACCCGCATGCGCGACGCGCCGAGCGCGATGCGCACGGCCATCTCGCGTGAACGCGCCGAGTTCCGGGCGAGAATGAGATTTCCCACGTTGAAGCATGCGACCAGCAAAACGGCAATGGCGATCGTCAGCAGAAATCCCGACACCAGGCTCACGGGTCCCCGCAATTCGGCGTTGATCCCGACGGCGGCGTCAACGCGCCAGCTTTGCCGAGCGAGCCGCGCTGAATCCTGCGCGGCGGTCTGCGCGAAGAGCAGGGCGACACGGGTGTTTGCCGTTTCGCGTGAGACACCCGATGCAAGCCGCGCGGTGAGGTAGAGCGCTCCGCTGAGTACTTCGGGGCCTTTCCCCAGCAGCACGGGCGTCTCGGACAGCGGTATGTAGACATCGGGCGCCCAGATGACTTGCGCCGTGGTGAATCCGACCGGTGCCACACCGCTCACCTGAAACGCGCGATCATTCAGCCGAATGGTGCCGCCAATGATGCCAGGATCGGCGGCGAAGTGTCGAGTCCAGTATGAATGACTGAGCACAACCTGCGGCACGGCGGACGGCAGATCTTCCCGCGTCGTGTGTGGGAATCGTCCGACCGCCGGTTCGAGTCCGAGCGCCGCGAAGTAGTCACCGCTGACCAGCGCGGCGAACGCCTGTTCGGGCTCTCCGCCTGCGGTGAGTGACACCGGCTGAACCACTTCCGCGATGACATGCGAGAAGACACGGCTCTCCTGCTTGATGCGTCGATAGTCGGCCCACGTGAACGGACTGTGGTGGTTCACGTAGATGCGTACGAGGTCGCCGGGGTGGGCGGCCTGCGGCGCGCGAAACAGGATGGCACTGGCGACGGTGAATACCGTCGTATTCACACCGATTCCCAGCGCGAGGGAGAGGAGTACGCTGGTCGAGTAGATCGGATGCTTGATGAGCTGACGCGCAGCGAAGCGCAGGTCGGCGGCGAGATCGCGCATGATGGACCTGGTGGGTGGGACGAACACGGGCCCTGACGACTAGCTACGGGCGCGGCAGATCGGCAGTTTCACCGCATGCCCCTCAGGCCCATGCTGCTCGTTGTGCTCCTGCTCTCCGTGTTCGCCTGCCGTGGTGCCGGTGCGCCGGGACGCACCACATCGTCCGCAGGGCGCGCCGCGGTCTTGCTTGACCCGACTGATCCCGAATGGCGCAAGCCCGCCCCTGCCGTGTCGCATCTACGTGTTGAGACCACGAAGGGCGTGTTTGTGCTGGAACTGGTACGCGCCTGGGGTCCCATCGGCGCCGACCGCTTGTACAATCTTGCGCGGCTCGGTTACTACGACGATACGCGATTCCATCGCGTTCGCAGTGGCTACATCGTGCAGTGGGGACTGCACGGCGACTCGGCCGTGAATGCGGCCTGGAAGGCACGATATCTCGCTGACGACGCTCCGCGCTCGCGCAATGCGCGCGGCACGTTTGCGTTCTCGTATGAAGGTCCGGGCCACGAGCATACGCGCAATACCCAGATCTACGTGAATCTGGCGGATAACACGCGCAACGACGTTGAACCCTTCACCGTGCTCGGCACCGTCAGCGAAGGCATGACAGTGCTGGACAGCCTGTACAGTGGATATGGCGAAGAGTCAGGAAGCGGTGTACGACAGGGACGACAGGGGCCGCTCGAGCGTGGTGGCAATGCGTTCATGGACCGCGAGTATCCCAAGCTGGATCGGATCGTTCGAGTGACGGTCGTCGCGAAGTAGCTGGCTGGCGATTTACCTGCGGCGCCAACGCCGCCATCCGAAGATCACCAACGCGACCAGCGCCAGCGTAGGGATGATCACGCCCAGCATCGAAATGAATCCGGCAACGAAGCGCACGAAATTGCGCCAGGCATCCTTGAACGCGTTGAGCAAAATGTTCTCGCCCGGCGTTGCACTGACCAACGGCGCCTTTTCATGCACCGTCACGGTGAGCGTGCTGATGGCCACCCGCGTCTTGAGGAAACGAATACGCCCTTCATACCGCTCGATTTCCTCGCGCACGCGTGCGAGCTCGCGTTCAACAGCCAGGACGTCCTCGAGCTTTCCGGTGCGAGTGGCAAGCAGCGTGATCAGACGCTCCTCCAGTCGCTTCGCATTGGCCACACGCGCGGAGACGTCGACGAACTCCTCACCAACGTCCTCAGCGGTGGATGACACCGACTCGACTTTGCCGATCGGCTTGAGGCCGGCCAACGCGTCGTCGAAACGTGCTGATGGAATCTTGAGCTCGATGGTGGCGCTGCGCAGTTCGAACTCTCCGCTCGACAGGGAGGTGTTGCCCACGAAGCCGCCAAACGCCTTGGCCATACTCTGCACCGCGAGGATGGCCAGTTCGAGCGAATCGACCTGTACCGACGCCGTTCCATTGCGAATGATCATGCTGGGTATGGAGGGCGCCGATGCATCGGCCTTTATCTGACCGGTGGCGTCGGAGGCACCCGGGCCCACCGACTGCTCTGCCATCGCCTTGGACTCTCGTGCCATCGCCGCCGGCGCCGGACTGGCTGCAACAGACAGACTGGCGTCCAGGGCACGCGAGCTGTCCGCTTCCTTTGCAGAGCTGCATGCCAGACTCAACGGGAGAAGCAGGGCGAAGGGCAACCGGCGAACACTGAGGCGAAGCATGGCGAATCCAGGGAAGGGAGGCGGACGAGAGGTGCGACGACGATGACGCTTGAGAGGAGACGCCGCAAGGGCGTGGACTTGCACACGCGCTGGGCGAACGGTGCATAATTCCCATATGAGA
>JBEBIR010000363.1:0-4354 GCA_040080315.1 Gemmatimonas sp. | reverse complement strand
TCGACGGTCAGGAACACCGCGGTCACCACCATGGCCTGCCACGGTTCCCATCGAAATCGGAGGCGAGCCACATAGTAGAACAGGATCGTCGTGATGAGCATGGTGCCCGTGACCGCGATCCCGTACGCCGCGCCAAGTCGTGACGTGTTCTGGAAGGCCATGACGATGATCAGACAGCCAATGGCGATGAACCAGTTCACTTCGGGGATGTAGATCTGCCCTCGTTCAGTCTTGGAGGTGTGGCGAATTTCGAGCCGCGGAATGAACCCCAGTTGAATACCCTGGCGCGTCACCGAGTAGGCGCCGGAAATCATCGCCTGCGACGCAACCACAGCGGCGCACGTGGCCAGGAGTAGCAGCGGCAGCAGCAACGCCTTCGGTGCGAGGAGGAAGAACGGGTTCGCAATGGCCGACGGGTCACGCACCAGCAATGCCCCCTGACCGAAGTAGTTGAGGAGCAGTGCAGGAAAGACCAGCGCCAGCCACGCCACGCGAATGGGGCGCCTGCCGAAGTGCCCCATGTCGGCGTAGAGCGCTTCACCGCCGGTGATGACGAGCACGACGGAGCCCAGAACAAAGAACGAAAGCGCCCCGTGATCCAGGAAGAAGCGAACGGCGTACAACGGATTGACGGCGGTCAGAATCCACGGTGATGCGACGATCTCGCGGATGCCCAGCGCCGAAATGGTCACGAACCACAGGAGCATGATTGGACCGAAGGCCTTCCCAACACTGTCCGTGCCCAGTCGTTGCGCAAAGAAGAGCGTAGCGAGGATGACCAGCGTGATGGGTACGATGAAGTGCGCGACTTGCGGCAAGGCGATCTCCAGTCCCTCCATGGCGCCGAGGACGGACATGGCTGGCGTGATGATGCCGTCGCCGTAGAGGAGGGCAATCCCGCAGAGGGCCAACGCGACGAGCACTTTGCCCTTGGCGCCGTGCCGGTCCAGTCCGCGATTCGGAAAGATGAGCGCCAACAGCGCAAACCCTCCTCCTTCGCCGCGGTTATCCGCGCGCAACACAAAACTCACGTACTTCACGCTGATGACCAGCGTCAGTGCCCAGACAATCAGCGAGAGGATGCCGAACACGTTCTCACGGGTCGGCGTCAGTCCGTAGACAGGACTGAAGCACTCCTTGATGGAGTACAGCGGGCTCGTGCCAATGTCCCCGTACACCACGCCGAGTGCGGTCAGCGTCAGCACGGCCAGTCGCTTGCCGGTGGGGTGCGGATCGGGACGGTGGCTCTTCGGCTGTCGATCGACGGGAAACATTCCCGTCGTGGCATGGAGCTCGGCGCCAATGGACGTGGCCGTACTGCTATCGGAGGCTGGCGTGGTAGACATGGGATAGTTGAACGCGCGAAATCTACTCGAGGCGCCTGCCCACGGTCTCACCAGCCCGCTGGATCAAAATCGGAACTGGGTGCTGAGCCTCAGCGTCAACGGCTGTTGCCGAACACGGACGGCGCCAGCCAACGAGGTCTGATCGCCGTTGATCTGGTTATTCACCGAGGTCTTCACTTCTGATGCCGCCTGCCCGTTGAAGACATTGAACAACTCGATACCGACCAACATTTCGTTACCGCGCACGGGGATGACGCGCTGCATGCGCAAGTCGAGGGACACTTGCGTGGGCAACTGCCGGGATCCGCGGGACTCGATGAACATCTGCTGACCGCTGACGCCTGTGAGCACATCGCGATTGAGCGTCAGTTCCTCACCGGACGCGGAGAACATCCGGTAGTTCGGCTCCCTGGCCAGTGTGTACGTTGGTGTCCATCGATCACCTGTGCGCATGGTGAAAAACGCACCACCCTCGAGCTGCCATTTGAGCCGCCCCGTCGCGCGAGCCTTGAGGTCCCATGGCGAGTAGTTGTCCAGCGGACCATTGTAGTTGAGCGCGCGGTTGGGTTCGACAAACGGACCATTGTCCTGTCCGTCCGGATTGAAGTAGCCGTTCACGCTGAACACATTGCCTTCGAGCACTGTGCGCACCACCGAGGCGGTGAAGGACCAGGTCGCGAAGTCACCGGTGAGTCCCACCTGCACCTGTTGAAACTGCCGGCTCGCTTCGTCGACTGGTGTGATCACGAGATCCTGCACGTAGGTCGTGGGCATGGTCAGTGTGTCGGCTTGCGTGTATCCCGGGATCTGATTGCTGAATTGTGTGCCGAAGACGAGTCGACGTCGCAGGTCGTCCGCGCGCACGTACAATTCCGGGATGATGAGCGGCTGCCCGTTCGCGTCGAGGACTTTGCCGAATCCATCGTACACATGCACATCGCGCAACGGCCTCCAGTTCTTCTCGGCGTTGCGGTCGACAAGTGCGAGAATCGACTTGTTCGCGCGCGTGATGTACAACACTTCCGCCTTCAAACGCGAGGTGAGGGACTTCTCCAGTCCGACGGTCACCTGATCCATGTACGGCTGCCGATAGTTTTCGAATCCTTTCGCCTCGTTGAAGATCGAGTTGCCGGGACGACAGGTGGCCAACGTGGCGAGTTCACTCGCGCCATACGCGCGCGACGGATCGGGTCGCGAGGCATTGTTTACCTTCCAGTCACAAAACCCGACCTGCGTAAACGCATTCGCTCCTGGCGCGCGGTCGAAGAACAACGCAAAGAGATTCTGATGGTAGCGTCCCCAATGTGCCTTGGCGACCAGTGTGCCTTTGCCCGTGAGGTCAATCGTCGCGCCCACGCGCGGATCCACGCCGGCGGCCTTCACCGCCGTGAATGTCTCGGTGCCGCGCGAACCACCGCCGTGGCCCGGAGTGATGGACCCAGTCCACGAGCCCGCGCGAACGCCGGCATTGATCGTGATCCGATCCGACACCCGGATATAGTCCTGCAGGTAGAGCGCGGAATTGGTTGACCGCGCATTCAAGTCAACGCTGCCGCCCGTGTCGGCGGTCGCATACACGCCGCCTCCCACACTGGGAATCGGTCCCCAGGTCTGCGCGTCCAATGGGGCAAACGTCGAGCCGGCGCGCGGCTGCGTATACCACGAGACTCCGCCATTCCTCGTGCGTTGTTCGCGCCAGTCGCCAACACCGAAATCACCACCCAGGCGCAGTTGGTGCTGCACGCCGCCCATGTTCACGTAACGATCAAAATTGACGGCCAGACTCTTCGTGTCCGGGCTGTTCTTGCGTGTCCAGATCCCGTTCACGTACTGCGGCGTGCCGCTCACATCGAGCAACCGAATGGACGGCTGCCCGCTTCCATGGTAGGGCAGTTGGTCATCGGCGCCGTTGTAGCCCGAGAACTTCACTTCGAGGAAACTCTTCTCGCCAAGCGTGCGCTGCCAGTTCGCCTGATAGAAGGTGGCCGGCGAGCGGCCGCGCGCGGTCGCGTCGATGTCATCATAGCCATTCAGTCCGACGCGCTCGCGCGACAGATTGTCGAGACCCAGTGAGGCGTTGATAATGTCGCGCGGCGTGGCCTGCCATGTGAGCTTGCCGTAGTACTTCTGCTCGTGGCGGTCGATGGTGGTTGGCAGCCAGGCGATGCGTCCGCGCGTCGTCGAGCGGAAGTCGACGAGGCGTTGGCTTGCCAGCGACTCCTGCCCCGACAGAAAGAAATACAGCGTGTTGCGGATGAGTGGACCGCGGACCTCGGCGTTGAGCTCCTGCCGACTCGACTGCTCCGAGCCGTTTTCAAACGCGTTCACATTGCTGGCATTGAACGCCCGGGATTCCGCGAACGCGCGCACTGCACCCTGCATGGTGTTGTTGCCGCTCTTGGTGACCATGTTGATGAGGCCACCCTGAAAATTCCCGTACTCCGCTCCGGCGCCAAGCGCGATGACCTTGAAATCCTCCAGCCAATCGACGTTGGGAAGGAGAAAACTGCCTCCGGTCCCCGGGGCATTCACGGTCACGCCGTCAAGTTGGTAGAGATTGGCCTGATTGGTGGAGCCGCCAAAGATCTGACCTGGCCGCGACCCCGGCGTGAACGCGATCAGATCATTCGTGTTGCGCGCCGTGGGCAGCATCTCGCGTTCGCGCGCGCCAAGCGATGAGGTGAACTCTGTAGTTGTCCGGTTGATGGTGACTTTCGATGCGCTGACGGTGACCGGTGTCAGTTCGGTCGGCGAAGGCTCAAGGACCAGCGCCAGTCGTGTGGTTTCCGTTGCGCGGACGATCACCGCACTCACCGTGAGCGGTCGGTACCCGATCAGTCGCGCTTCCAGCGAATACACACCGGGCTGAATGAACGCGAACCGCACGTCGCCGCGGCCATCGCTGCGCGATGCACGCGGGTAGGACCCGTCGGATTGCTGGAGGCGCACGGTGACTTCGCCAAGCGGCTGGCCACTGCTCGACGACACGCGGGCCTGCACGCCACCGG
>JBEBIR010000362.1:0-4356 GCA_040080315.1 Gemmatimonas sp. | reverse complement strand
GGCGAACCCAACCTCGGCAAGCTGGCGCAGCTCAGTGACATCGTCCGTGATGTCGTCGATGGACGAATTGTTCCCGCCGAGGGGCTGCGGCGCGTGCATGTGGTCAAGGCGGAGGCGAAGCGGTGGCCGACGTGGTTGACACTCCTCGCGTTCGTGCTGTCCTCTGCGGCCGTCGCGTGTTTCCTGCGCGTTAAGGTGGGTGATGTTGCCGTGGCCGCAGTGCTCGGACTGGTGACCGGCGTGATCGCGCTGGCGACGGCAACGTCAATCACGTGGCGACCGGTGAGCGAACCGTTCGCGGCGCTCGTCGTGACCACACTCGCGTTGACGATCGACGTGTTCGCGCGCACCGGTACCGGTTACGCGACGTCGCTGGCCGGACTGATTGTGCTGTTGCCAGGACTCACGTTGACCGTTGCCCTCACCGAGCTGTCCACCCGACACCTGGCATCGGGCACCGCGCGACTGAGTGGTGCGCTGGTGGTGTTTCTGGGGTTGGGCTTCGGTCTCGCGCTGGGCGCGAAATTCGGTGGTCTGCTTGGTCTCGAACTACGCGATCTGCTCGGACCTGATGCCACATGGCTCTCGCGCGCACCTCTGCCGCGATGGACCGAATGGGTGGCACTCGTGGTGGCACCGCTGGCCTTCACTGTGCTTCTCAACGCATCCGCGCGCGATGCCGGATGGATCGTGTTGGCGTGCGTGGGAGCCTATCTGACCTCGCGCTTCGTTGGCGCGAGCATGGGCGAAGAACTGGGCGCATTTCTGGGCGCCTTCGTGATCAGCGCCGGCAGCAATGTTGTTGAGCGCGTGTTTCGCCGCACGTCGATGGTCATGGCGGTGCCGGGGCTGCTCATCCTGGTTCCGGGCTCCATCGGCTTTCGCAGTGTGACATCACTGGTCGGCGATCAGTATGAGATCGGTATCGCCACGGCCTTTCGCGTTGGACTCATCGGCATTTCGCTGGCGGCGGGAATACTGGCGGGTAACGTGGCCACCAGTGCGATGCGTCAGCGCAGCCGCTGAGGCGCCTCGGCACGATGCGATCTATTTGCAAAAAATCTACCACAAAGGACACGAAGGACACGAAGGACGGCCGGCGAGCCCAATGACAAAGCCAGTGCTGCAATTACGTGTTCAGGTTGTTCCTTCGCGTCCTTCGTGTCCTTCGCGGTGAAATTTGTTTTGTATTGGCCACGTGCACCGGAACGCGGTTACTGCGCGTTCGCGATCGCGCGTTCCCGTGATTCATCGCGCCGCGCCACCGTCGCCCGATAGGCCGGACGCCCCCAGGCGAGGATGGCCAGCGTGAGAGTCATGCCGACCACCGTGCAAATCGCCATCGACCAACGCAACGCTGCATCGTCGTGAAAGACCCCATCGGTGATCAGGGCAATTGCGGTGGGACCGATACCGCCGGCCAGTCCCACCATCAGCTGAAAAATCGCACTGCCCTGCCCGCGCATGCGCGACGGCATGGCTTCCGCGATGGCCGCATTCGCCGCCCCCCATGGTAACGCCGCAAACAAGTTCACCGGCACCAGCAGCGCCGCGGCGAGCGTGGGCGACGGGACGATGGGATACAGTCCCGCGAAGACGATCATGCCCGCAGCACCCATCATGCCAATTCGGAGGGGACCGTCGGTGACGCCGCGCCGTGAATAACGATCAACCAGCCAGCCACCGAGGATCGCTCCCAGCGGACCGATAAAAGCCGTCAGCGCGCCCTGCAGTACGCCGGCTTCTCCAACGGACCATCCGTGGGTACGAACGAAGAAGGCCTGCATCCATGCGCCGAGTCCCCAGTTCACCGACGCGGAGAAGGTGAACCCGCCGCACAGCGCCATCATGGTGCGCGCGTTCGTTCGCAGATACGCCACCACTTGTGTCAGCGGCACCTGCTCGGCAGCCCGCTCTCCCGCCGTCCGCTCAGGCTCGCGCACCGTGAGCATGAGCAGCGCCACCAGCAGCCCGGGCAATCCGATGATGAAGAACACCGTCTGCCACGGATGCACTGCACCCACGATGGGAAGCAAAACGAGTCCGGGCCTGTCGACCGCGCTGACCGCCCACGCACCAATCGCATACGAGGCACCGGATCCAAAAAACGTCCCCATCATGTACACACCCATTGCGGTACCAAGTCGCCCACGCGGGAACGCGTCGGCAATGATGGAAATCGCTGATGGGCTCAACGTCGCTTCACCAACACCTACGCCAACGCGGGCCAGCAAGAGTTGCGCGTATGAGCGCGTCACGCCCGTCACCGCGGTCATCAGGCTCCACAAGGTCGCACCAATCGCGACGATCACCGTACGTCGACGTCGATCGACCAATCGACCGATCGCCAAGCCGAACACCGAGAAGAACAGCGCGAAGCCGAAGCCCATCAACAGGCTCACCTGTGTGTCGGACAGACCGAGATCGCGCTTCAGCGGACCGACCAGCGACGTGAAGATCTGCCGATCGAACGCGCCCGACACATTCGCTAACGTCAGGATCGCGACGGCATACCACGCCTGCGCCGCATTCAGTCCACCGCGAAACCCGCGATCCTCGACCGCTGGCGCAGCGCCACTCCCGGAAGTCGCATCAGTCGAAGCCATATGCGCACAAGCTGACAGCCTGCACGCCAACGCGCACCCCTTCACCAGGATTTTTCGATGGGTAATATCCGCTGGCCCGCACAGGTCTTCGGCGAGAGATTCCGTCATGGAATCGCGACAGCCACCTGACCTCACAGCCACCTCGGCGCCCGCCGCGCTCGAACCGGTCACGCTGAGCGACGAGTTGTTCGTCCCACGCGGCGTACTTGCCGCGCGTTCGATGCCCTGGCGCAGAGCGATCTGCATCACGCCGAGCGTGCGCTGGCGGCGTCGTTGCCCGCGGTGCAGGGCGCGGGATTCGTCGCTGGGCGACGCGCGCTGCGTGCCGCCCTGGAACACCTCGCGCCTGGCACGCTGATCGCGCCACTGCTTCGGACGCATCGTGGCGCACCGCTGCTCCCGGAGGGGCTGACCGGCTCCATCAGCCACAAGCGCGCGCGCGCCATCGCGGTGGCCGCACCGGCCGCCGGCTCGGTGATCGGTGTGGATCTCGAAGCGCGACCACGCGAAACGGATGTGACGCGTCATTCCCTCGCGACTCGCATCCTGACGCTCACGCAGCTCGACCGACTGGCCGGCCTCGACGAACTCGCGCATCGGGAGGCCACACTGGTGCACTTCGCGCTGAAGGAGGCCGTGTACAAGGCCATCGACCCGCATGTCGAGCGCTACGTCCGATTCGCCGAAGTGGAACTCGACGTGCGTGACGACGGCACCGCGAGCGTGCGTCTGCTGCTACCAGAACCGCGCATGCGCGCCGTTCACGTTGATGCCCACTGGCGATTCGACGGGCGATGGATCATTGCCCTGGCGCGCAGTCAGCGGCGCTGATGGCGCATCTCAGTCCGCGACTGCCTCGTGTCGCGCGATCCCGCCGCCGAGATGTCGCGTGACACGCACCACGCGAAAACGTTGTCGCGACAGCAGCGCGCTACACTGCTGCCAACTCATGAAGTGCGCGATGCTGCGCGCGATGTAGCCGTACACCACCGGGTCGCGGTGCCACCACCATCCCATCGCATTGCCGGCCCATCGCAGATACCCCAGAAACACGGCGCGCCAGAGCGCCGACTCGGGACGATAGAAGTCCAGCAGAACGAGACGCCCGCCCGGCCGCAGTACACGCCGCATCTCGCGAACGGCCTGCTCGGCGTCCGGTACGTTGCGCACGCCGTATCCCGCCGTGACCACATCGATCGACGCATCGGGGATCGCCAGGCGCGTCATGTCGCCAACCATCGTGTGCACGCGTGACGCGACATCCGCATCGCGCGCGGCCAAGCGGCGATTCGCGGCCGCGATCATGCCGGCTGAGGCATCAAGTGCGGCAATGCGCGCGTTCGGCACCGCGCGGGCCATGCCGACCGCGAGGTCGCCCGTGCCGGCCGCCAGATCGAGCACATCGTGCACGGTCGGATGATCGCAGGCTGCCGCGATCGCCGCGCGCTTCCAGCCGGCATCCATGCCAAACGAAAACAGGCGTGTAAACGCGTCGTAGCGCGGCGCGATCACATCGAACATCGGGGTCACAAACGCCTGCTTGCGGCGCGGATCGCGCAGATGCGCCTCAACATCCAGTGCGCCCAGGCGAATCTCGGACGTTCGGTCCACCCTTTTATTCGGCGGTTCGGGTTTCGCGACGAGGCCCATCAGGCGATCTTTCTCCCATGAAGGTCAATCAACCCATCCCGGCCGCCAAACGCGGTGCCGTCACGCTCTCCAGCCTCGCGTGGCTGCTGGTCGGTGTCGC
>JBEBIR010000017.1:0-18184 GCA_040080315.1 Gemmatimonas sp. | reverse complement strand
CAGAGTCGAGTCAAGCAGTACTCCGTGAACTCTGCGAACTCCGTGGTTGATTTGTTGTCACTTTGCTATTGTCGGCCAGAATAGTTTTCACCACGAAGGACACGAAGGGCACAAAGAGTTGCTTCTCCTTTGTGTCCTTTGTGACCTTGGTGGTTGTATCGTATTTGTGTAGGACTTGTCAGGTGCGCTGAGCGACGGGTCGCGTGCCGATGCTCAACAGCAACAGCGCGGCCGTCAATGCCAAGGCGGCTCCCATGAGGAAGGCCGTACTCGCGCCGTATCGATCCCACACGGCGCCGAACACGACTGACGCCGGCAGGGCCGCCACGCCGATGACGGCGTGATACCATCCGAATGCGCGTCCGCGAATGGCTGATGGCACGAGATCGGCGATGAGTGCTTTCTCAGTGCCTTCACTCAAACCGAACACGATGCCATAGAGCGCGAACAGCGCCCAGATATGCCACGTGGTCGTTGCCCCGGCGAAGCCCGCGTAGACCAGCGCATAGACGATCCATCCGCCCACAATGAGTGGTGTGCGACCCACTCGATCGGAAAGGGCGCCGCCGGGTGTGCTGGACAGGCTCTTCACGATATGCAGCAACACCCACAGCAGCGGAATGAGTGCCAGCGACACACCCAACTGATTGGCGCGCAGAATCAGGAACGCATCGGTGGAGTTGCCCAGCGTGAACAGCGCAATGGGAATCATCACGCGTCTGAACGACTGCGGCAGCGGATCAGTTGCGATGCCAGCAACGGGCATTGATGCGCCGACGGTCACCGGCTGTTCGCGAACAGCGAAGACGGCGACCAGCACGGCCAGCGCGCCGGGGATTGCCGCCACAAAGAATACATGACGCAGCGGCATGGCGAGCCAGGCCAGACACGCCATGGCGATGAGAGGACCCACTACCGCGCCCGCATGGTCGGCGGCGCGGTGAAAGCCGAATGCGCGACCGCGATACGCGACCGGTGTAGAGGCCGCCAACAGCGCATCACGTGGCGCGCCGCGCACACCCTTCCCGACCCGATCGGTGAATCGGATCGCGAGGACTTGCGTGGTGGTTTGCGCGAATCCGATGAGTGGCCGCACCAACGATGCGATGGCGTAGCCGAATACAATGAGCGGCTTGCGGCGTCGGGAGCGATCAGACCACCATCCACTGGCCAGCTTCAGCAGTGACGCGACCGCTTCGGCACCGCCTTCAATGAGCCCGATCGTTCGCGCCGAGGCACCGAGCGTGCCAATGAGAAACATGGGCAACAGCGGCGCGATGATCTCGCTGGAGGCATCGGTGAGGAAACTCACGGCGGCCAGTGCCAGCACGTTGCGGCTGGGTCGCCAGGACTTCGCCGCGTGGGCGCGATCGCGCATTGGCTGCACCTCCCCGCGAATCAGATCAACTCGAACGCCGGGGCGCTGGGCTTCGTCGCAAACACCTGCACGCGATTCGCCACCTGCGGGAACGCCTTCACGTACCGATCACGCCAGCGCGACGCGAAGCGCTCAGCGTCGACCTCGGGGATCATGGCCCACACACTGCCGCCGAAACCCGCGCCGAATGCGCTGGCGGCTACGGCGCCCAGCTCGCGCGCGATGGAGACCATGTGTATGGTCTCGGGAATCTGATTCTCCAGCGCCACCTCAGCGCCACGCTGCGACGCGGCGACCACACGGCCGAACATGTCAAGGTCCTGACGGGCCAATGCCTCGGCGGCCGCGGGAACGTGATGCCAGGTTTCCGTGTGAAACTGATGCAATCGCGCCTCGAGTTGCGCGGCGCTGAATTCATCGTTCGCGGACTCGTGTGCCACGCGCACGAGGTCTGATGGCAACTCGCTGGATGGATCGCCCGCGGCCGACTGGGTGAGCACGTCGCGCAGTGTGCGCGCCGATCCGCCCTGTGCGTTCCACGCATGGACCAGATGATGCACGGTGCGCGCCACGCGATTGTAGCGGTCGCGTGCGGCGCCCGTCTTCGATGCCACAATGCCGCTCACGGCGATCACGAAGACGTGATCGGTTGGCCAACTGACCTCGCGCTCGTGCAGCACCGGCGTCCAACCAAAGACGTCCAGCTTTCCCGGTGCGCAGCACAAGATGGCTGTCTGATCCTGCGCGCCCCCCAACGTCCCCACGCCGCGTTCTCCCGCGAGAGTACCAAAGTCCAGGCCATTCTCCATCGCGCCACAGTATCCCGCGAGCGCGGTGCGAGGCACCAGCGCCTCGTGCCAGCGCGAATCCGACGCGAGATCACTGAGCGCCGAGATGCCAAGCGTGAGTCCAACCACCAGGGCGCTCGAACTCGACACGCCAGCGGCCGGCGGCAGGTTACTCGCGAGCGCGATGTCCGCACCCACCACGCGCTCGCCGAAGTTATGCTGCAGTCGACGCACCACGGTGCGCGGATACACGGCCCACGGGAGTGGCGCCTGCGACGAGGGGAACGGCGACGGATCGAGCGACACCACCATGGCCTCGCGTCGACGCGCGTCGCGCAGCACCACCTTGCGGTCGGTACGCGGCGCGGCAATCAGCACGATGCCACGCTCGACCGTGCACAACAGTGACCGTCCGCCGGCGTAGTCCACGTGCTTGCCCAGTACTTCAATGCGTCCCGGCACGATCCACGTGCGCCGTCCGACGCCAGTGACGCCGGCTTCGTCAAGCGCGCGTCCCGCGTCGCGTTCAAGCTTCCGATAGCGCTCGGCCACTACATCGGAAAATCCGGCGCGTTCGTACGTCGCCTGGACCACCGATTCGCCGAGCGGCGGAAACACCGCGTCACTCATGGTCGTGGCGTAACCGACGAGAGTCGCGCGACCACTGCGGGAATGTCGGCGCGCTGCGACAGGTCCAGCACGGGCAGTGCCACGCGTTCGACGCGCACCTCGACGCCCTCGCGTATGGCCACGGCCACGGCTTCAGGCAACTCGAACTCACCGCGCGATGACTTGGGAACGCGACGACACGCATCGACGATGGTCGGCGTGACCGCCCAGCAGTTCATGCCGACCCATCGCGCGGCGTCGGACTCGAGATCCAGTGTGTCGCCGGGCTTCTCCACGATGCTCAGCAAGCGGTCGTCTGCCGACAGTTCGAGTACGGCAAATGCGCGCACTCGCTCGCGATCAATGTTGCCGTCGCGTACCAGTGCGTCGCGATCAAACGCGATGGTTGCCGCCGACGTACCGGCCGCCAGCCAGCGGAGCGCTTCGCGCGGATAGAAGTTGTCGGCGTTGAGCACGAGGAAGGGTTCGTCGCCAATCACGCTCGCGGCGGCCACGACGGCGTTCGCCGTTCCCACCGGCTCGACCTGCACTGCGAAGCGCATGCGCACCCGCTTGGGAGGTGCGGTCTGCGTGTAGTACTCGCGCACGGCGACATGTTCGGGTCCGAGTACCAGCACGATCTCCGTGACTCCCGCGTCGGCGAGTTCAGACAGCACATAGTCGAGAAACGGTCGCGCTTGGCCCTCGCCTGAGTCGTCGCCAATGGGAATCATGCCCTTCATGCCGATGTCGGCCGCCGCCGCCTGCGAGTGTGCCAGACGGGCGTCGGCGTCGGCACGCCGCATGCGCGTCCCGAGCCCCCGGGCCAGGATCGCGGCGGTGCGGATCACTTCGTCGCGGGTCCCTGCGGTGCGTCTGCCTTCGCCCAAGCGCCGCGTGTGAAATCCGGGAACTTGATGGGTGCACTTCCCTTGCGCATCGACTCTTCGCTGAGCGGGAACGGCACGCTCCATGCTGCGGCGTCGTAAACATCGAAATCGGGAACGAGGCCCTCGCGCATGCACTGCACCAGGCGATACGCCATGATGAAATCCATGCCGCCGTGTCCCCCGTTCTTCCGCGCCAATTCGCCCACCGCCGTCCACAGCGGATGCTCATACTGCTTGGCGGTGTCGGCCAGTGGCGTCCATCGTTCGCCACCCTTCGCGCCATCGATGTACAGTCGCGGCGGATAGTCGTTGAAGATGGCCTTGCTGCCCTGCAGGTTGTTGAGTCGCGAATACGGACGCGCATTGACCACGTCGTGCTGCAGCAGAATCGTGCGACCCTTCGCCGTCTTGATCAACGAGGAGTTCATGTCGCCGGCGACATAGCGCTCCTGCCACTTGGGACTGTCTTTGGGCACCTTCTGCTCGCGCCACTCACTGAGTCCCGCCTCGCCCGATGACATGGACACCATGTACTCGAACCTGTCGCCGCGATGAATACCCATGTACTGCGCCACGGGGCCGAGTCCGTGTGTCGGATAGAAGTTGGCGTTGCGCTTCGTGTGCGGCAGACGACGCCAGAGTCCTTCGTCGCGATCCTCGAACAGAATGGCGCGCAAGTCGTGCAGATACGCCGCCTCGCCGTGCAGCAACGTGCCGAACACCCCGTCGCGCACCATGCGCAACACGCTCAGTTCACTGTTGCCGTAGCAACAGTTCTCCATCATGAGACAATGGCGACGCGTCTTTTCGGATGTCTCAACCAATTCCCAGCAGTCGTCAACGCTGGTGGCGATGGGTACTTCACTGGCCGCGTGTTTCCCCGCGCGCATCGCCGCCAGGGCCACCGGCGTATGCCACGGCCACGGCGTCGCGGTGTACACGAAATCGATATCGTTGCGCTGCACGAGGCGTTCGAAATCGCGTTCACCGTTGAAGAACAGGGTGGGCTCGGGTCGACCCGCCTTCGTCACCATCGCCGCCGCGCGACGCACTTTGTCCTCTACCACATCACAGAGCGCGGTGATCTGCACGCCTTCGATGGCCAGCAATTCACCCAGCACCGACCGACCACGCAGACCCGTACCCACGATGGCAATTCGAACGGTCTCGTGCTTCTCGAACGGCACGCCCAGCATCAGGTTGGCGATCGGTCGTCCCGGATGCGCGAGGTCAACGCGCCATTCGTCGGTTGACGCCAGCAAGCGTGCCGGTGTGCCGGTGAGCGCGGCCGCCGCCAGCGCGGCCGCCGTGCCGGTGAGGAGTTCGCGACGCGAGATGTGATCGGTCATGATGTTCAGGCTCCGGGTGTGGTGCGAATCTCCGAGTGATCTCCTACGTTGAGCGCGCCGCGCACGCCCTGCACGTGAACCTGATCTCCCAGAAACGTGTTGTGCAGGTGCGAATCGACAATGGTGGTCCGGTCGCCGATCACCGCGTCACGCACCGTGGCGTTGCGTACCGTGCTGCCGGTACCAATCGATACGTTCGGGCCGACGGTCGCCTGTTCGATGGTGACTCCGTCCTCGATGTACACCGGTTCGACGATGGTGGCGCCCTCGCCAAGCGACTTGGGCCGTCGGGCACGTCCCTTCTCGAGCATCACGCGATTGGTGTCCAGCAGTGTCTCCAACTGACCGGCGTCATACCATCCCGCGACATCGACCACTTTGATTTTCGCGCCGTGGTCGATCATGTACTGGAACGCGTCGGTGAGATACCACTCACCCTTGTTCTGCGCCGAGTTGAGCACGTGGTCGATGCCTTCAAACAGCAACTGCCAATTGCGGATGTAGTACAGGCCGATGTTCGCGCGCTTGGAGATCGGCGTGGTGGGCTTCTCGACAATCTTCGTCATGTGTCCGTCGGCGTCGGTCACCACCACGCCGAAACGCTGGTAGTCTTCGACTTCCTTCGTCCAGATGATGCCGTCCGCATCGGTGGTCTTGGTGATGCTCAGGTCGGCGTCGAAAATGGTGTCGACGAAGATGATGAGCACCGGCTGGTCGACGTAGGGTCTGGCGAGCGCCACCGCGCCGGCTGTTCCGTCCTGCACCTTCTGTTCAATGAAGACGCTGGGAATGTCGTACGTCGCGCGCGCGTACGACTCAACCTTCTCCTTGAGATGGCCGGTGATGTACACGACCTGCTCGATGTTGCCGAGCTTCTGCACGTCGTCCATGACGTAGCTCATGACCGGTCGGCCGGCGACTTTGAGCATTGGCTTCGGCACGATATGCGTATGTGGACGCAGGCGCGTGCCCTTCCCGGCGAGGGGAATGATGACCTTCATGATCGGTCGTGAGGTTTGAGTTGTCAGGACGATGGACTGCGGCGGGTCACGTCCTGCGGAAGATGCAGATGCGCAGGCGTGAGGGGGAGGGGTGACCCCTCGGCCAGCTCCTTACGGAGCGCTGGTTCCTTCCCGCCCATAGCGGTCCTGTATGCGCACCACGTCATCGAGTTCCGGCGTGCTGGCTTCGAGCACATCGATATCGGTGACCGCCTCGATCGCGTGGATCGTATGCGGTGTAATGCGGAATGACTGGCCGGCGACCAGCCGCTGATCGCGTAACTCCGTGTCGCCCGGCAATTGCACCCAATACTTCATTTCTCCGCTGAGCAGATAGACCGTCTCGTCCTTCCGCTCGTGATACTGGATCGAGAGCTTTTCGCCAGCCTTGACATGCAGAATTTTGCCGACGTAGCGATCGGTGTGCGCCCAGATCGTTTCGTGTCCCCAGGGCTTGGCAACGTGGCGCACTTCGACGGGACCGCTCATGGGACTATCCGCGGTTCGCCATCTTGCGACGCAGCAATCCCAACTTGCGCCGCACCGAGCCGTCCATCACGGTATCCCCGATGCGCACCACCACGCCACCCAGGATCGCGGGATCGACCTGCAGGTGCGGGACGACGGTGCGACCCACCGCCTTCGAGAGCCGCGCCGCAATCAGTGCGCGGTCATCCTCGGACGACTCCCGGGCCACGGTGACGCGCGCGTGCACGACGCCGTGCGTGGCATCGAGCAAGGTATCGTACTCGTCGGCGATGCCGGGAATCAACGATTGCCGACGGTTGTGCACCAACGCTTCGATGAATCGGAGGAACAGGCGCGGCACCCGATTCCCGAGCGCGCGGGTGAGCATGAGGCTTTTGTGCTCGGCGGGAATGCGCGGCGACTCGAGGAAACGCTGCAACGTGAGATCTTCATTGATCGCGTCGGCCACGTGGCGCAGCGTGCTGCCCCACTCCATGGCCTCGCCGGACTTATTGGCCAGCGTGAGCAGCGTATCGGCGTAGTTGCGCGCGACGGTGGATCCCGCGGCGGCGGAGGCCATCAGCGCACGCCCTTGGCGCCGTCAAGCGACGTCAGGAAGGACTCGACAATCTGGCGGTTCGACGCCGAATCAAGATTCTTCTCGATCACGCGCGAGGCGCCAGCGATGGCCAGATCAACGGCTTCACGACGCAGCTCGGCGATGGCCGAGACCTTCTCGCTTTCGATTGCGCGTCGCGCCTGCTCGATCATCTCGGTCTGCTGCTGCTTGGTCTGGGCGAGCAAGTCGGTGCGCATGCGCTCGGAGGTGGCGCGGCTGTCGGCGATGATGCTCTGCGCCTCGGTGCGGGCCGCTTCAAGCTGCGCGCGCTGCTGCGACATGAGCTGTTCGGCTTCTGCCCGGTCGCGCTTGGCGCCAGCGATCGCGTCTTCGAGCGCTTTTTCGCGCGCCTCGACGGCCGCGAACAACGGCTTGAAGGCGAACTTGGACAGCACGAACATCAGGATGGCGAAGATGACCAGCGTCCACACCATCACGCCGAAGTTCGGGTCGAGCAGGCTTGGCGTAGCAGTGTGCTCGGCCTCCTGCGCCATGACGGGCGCAGCGGACGTCACACTCGCGACCAGCGCGGCGAAGGGCGTGAGGACAGCACGGTGGCGCGACAGAAGTACAGACATGAGGGAATCCACGGGATGGTAAAGAGGTGGCGGGGCGCCCGGATGGACGCCCCACTCACGGACAGGCTTAGAACGTGATCTTGCTCTGAATCTGGAAACCGATAACGATACCGAACAGCGCGGCGCCTTCGACGAGCGCGGCGAAAATCAGCGCGGCCGTCTGGATCTTGCCAGCGGCTTCCGGCTGCCGCGCCATGCCTTCGACGGCCGAACCACCGATGCGTCCGACGCCGATGCCGGCACCGATCACACCAAGTCCAGCGGCCAGACCGGCACCGATCAGGGCGTAGCCTTTTCCACCTGTTGCATCGGCGCCTGCCTGCAGAAGAGCCATGACTTCGATCATGCGAAAACTCCGTGAAATAAACGTTGAGACCATCGCTTCAAGCGCCGTGCGATTTCTCGCCGCGCTGCCCGTCGACGAACCAAGGTGTGCGACCTCAATTCAACGAGCATCACCGGTCGCCCGACCGGTTACCGTTCCGCGTCGACCGAAGCCCAGTCGACGCGGCCCTTCGTGAATGCTAGTGGTGCGATTCGCGCATCTGGCCAATGAACACAGAAGCCAGGAGCGTGAAGATGAACGCCTGCAGGAACGACACCAGCAACTCCAGCACACTGATGGCCGTGGCCATCAATACCGGGACGCCGGCGATGAAATAACTCTTGAACGAGAAGATGAGGCCGATGATCGCCAACAGCACGATGTGACCCGCGGTCATGTTGGCGAAGAGACGGATGGCAAGTGCGAACGGCTTGGAAACCTTGCCGACAATTTCGACCGCGGACATCACGAAGAACATGATGACACGCATGACGATCGGCAGATCGGGATTCCAGTAGAACATGGTGCGCAGGTAGCCCCACCCATTGGCGCGAATACCTGCGCCTTCCACCACCACGGCCGTGATGATGGCCAGCGTCCCGGTGACCGCGATGTTGCCCGTCGCGGTGGCTCCCCACGGAATCATTCCGAGCAGGTTGCAGCAGAGGATGAAGAAGAACAGCGTCAGCGCGAACGGCACGTACTTCTGTCCGTGATGGCCGACGTTGGGTAGCACAACCTCGTTGCGCAGATACAGGGCCATCGCCTCGATACCGCCGGCGAACCCGCGTGTGTGTCCCGACTCGACATGCTGCCGACGACTGCGCGACGCGGCGCCAATGAGCAATACGCACGCCAACGTTGCGGCAAACAACATGAACACCACATGCTTCGTGGGGGAGAGATCGATGGCGACGCTGCCAATGTGCACCGGCGGCCACTGCGGCAGCGGAATCTCCTTGGCGAGATGACTATTGGGCCAGGGAATTTCGAGGTGGTGACTGTCGGTGATATGCGGCGTGATAAAGTCGACCGCGGCCGCGGGCGCCGGCGCGTGCACCTCTTGCGGCAACGGTGCGGCCGTCACGGTCGCCGACTCTACCGGCACCGTCACTTGCGCACGAAGACGACTCGGCGCCACGGCGCACAGCAGCGCGGCAGCCAGCGCAACCACAGGACCCACCCGCGTCGGAAACGAACAGCGCATCCCCAGCATCCTGATCAGATGTTCAGAAAAATCGGCTCGATGAGCGTCGAGACGAAGAAGAATATCACCAACGACATCAGCGCCGGAGTCTCAACCAATCCCAGTGCCGAAACGCCCCAAAACGCCCAGATGGCCACGATCGCGAATCGCAGCAACACGCCCAGTCCCCATCCCGAAATCACCTGT
This sequence comes from Gemmatimonas sp., assembly GCA_040080315.1. Lineage (GTDB taxonomy): Bacteria > Gemmatimonadota > Gemmatimonadetes > Gemmatimonadales > Gemmatimonadaceae > Gemmatimonas. The sequence continues at coordinate 8,786 of JBEBIR010000017.1, read as the reverse complement.
TCCTGCGCGACGAGACGCGCGATGGAAAACGTGACCACCTGCACTGCCACCGACAACCAGGCACTCACTTGAATCGAGCGCACTGACGGACCGTCGGTCCACACGACTTTCATCAGGATGACGGCGACCAGGGCCACCAGCATTGACTGAGCGACGGTAAACGTCACCACCGATCGCACGAGACTTCGCGGCGTGTTCGAACCTGTCATGCGCGCGGCGCTCGATCCTTCGGCTTGGTGTCCTTCACCGTCCGCTTCATCAGCCGTTGATAGCCCAGGTAAAACGTCGCACCGCCGCCCACGAACACACCGGCAAACAGAAAGAGCGGCGACGTGTGAAGGCGCCCGTCGATCCAATTGCCGGCATACACGAATGCGAACAGCGCCACGAAGAACTGCATTCCGAGGCCCGCCAGCGCCCACGGCGATGGATCATCCGGAGTGGGCGACAGAGGCGTCGGCGGCTGCTTTTCCTCAGTCATTCGGGGGTGAAGTTAGGGGCTTGTGAAATATTTCGCAAGCAAGCCAAAGCGGCAAAACCGAACAAAAGCCGATGACATTCCAGTATTTGAGAACCTTCGGCGCCGCCATCACTTACGCGTACAATTCGTGCTTGACAGGCTCGACAGTCGTTGATAACGTAGTCGCGTATCGAAATGTGACGGTCGGTCGTCCAAGTCCATGCAGGCGCGTCGCGTGCGCCTTCCACACCTGTCACAGTCACACCCTCTACCACCTGATGCTTTCACGCATCACCGTTCCGCTACTGGCAGCTGCTGTGCTCGTCTTCGCTTGCGGACCGCGTCCGCCGAAGTCGGTCGCCAACGCGCGCCCGCGTTCCAGTGTTGAGAAAGGTGTGACGTCTCATGTGATGGTGGATACCACGCGTGGCGAAGTGCGCTTCGCAATCGAAGTATCCAACGATTCGCGCAAACGGGTGGAGCTCGATTTCCCCGACGGACGCACGCACGACTTCATCGTGCTTGACCAGGCCGGTCGTGAAGTATGGCGCTGGAGTGCGGGACGCATGTTCACGCAGGGCATGCAGAATCGCCTGCTCGAAGCGCACGACGCCGTGGTGTACACCGAACATTGGCGTCCGGCGGCCAAGGGTCAGTACACGCTGGTGGCGCAACTGCACAGCGAGAACTACCCCGTGACACAACGCGTGGGCTTCGCGCTCCAATAAGCATAACGCGCACGGCGTCACGTCCCACCCTGACGCGCTCTGGCGCCCGCGCAGTAGCTTTCCCCACTCGCCTTGCTGAAGTTTGACAACGGACGTCCTCGGACGTCCGTAATTGTTTGTCACCACGTCGCTGCCGCTTGTCGCGGCACTGTTCTCTCCCGCACTTGGCTCTCGTGAACGCACCTTCCGACACGAACGATATCGCGCTGCTGGAACGGCTGGCCGCCGCGCGTCATGAACTCAAGGCGCAGATCGCCAAGCGCATCGTGGGACAGACAAGCGTGGTGGACGATCTGGTGGCCGCGTTGCTGGCCGGCGGCCACGTGGTGCTGATTGGTGTGCCGGGATTGGCCAAGACGTTGTTGGTGCAGACCGTGGCCCGCGCGCTCGACCTCACGAATACGCGTGTGCAGTTCACGCCCGATCTGATGCCCAGTGACATCACCGGCACGGAGTTGATGGAGGAAGAGCCAGGTACCGGCAAGCGCACGTTTCGATTCGCGCCGGGTCCGGTGTTCGGCAACATGGTGCTCGCTGACGAAATCAATCGCGCCCCACCGAAAACGCAGGCTGCACTGCTGCAGGCGATGCAGGAGCGCACGGTCACGGTGGCGAGTCACACGTACGAACTGCCCAATCCATTCTTCGTGCTGGCCACGCAGAATCCGATTGAGCAGGAAGGCACGTATTCGTTGCCGGAAGCCCAGCTCGATCGCTTCATGTTCGAGCTGCGCATGGGATATCCATCGCGCGAAGAAGAGGAGCTGATCGTGACGAGTACGACGGGCTCCACGGAAGGCGTGGTGAAGCCGGTGCTTGGGGCCGAAGAGTTGCTGTCGATGCAGCGGCTGGTGCGCCGCCTGCCAGCGCCACCCAGTCTGGTGGAGTATGCGGTGCGCCTGGCGCGCAGCACGCGTCCAGACAACCCGGAAGCGACCGCCAAGGTGAAGAAGTACGTGAGCTGGGGTGCCGGTCCCCGCGCGTCGCAATACTTGATTCTGGGAGCCAAGGCGCGGGCGGCCATGGATGGTCGCGCGATGCCCGATCTGGACGATGTGCGGCAGGTGGCGCACGCGGTGCTCCGTCACCGGTTGGTGGTGAATTTCCAGGCTGAAGCAGACGGGATTCCGGTTGAGGATCTGATCGAGCTGCCGCGCTAGGGCGGTCCCGTCCGCTTGCGAGCGTGACGCCACGTGGATGTCGAGCCCGCTTGCCGGCCGCCTCCACGTGGCGTTTGCGTATGCGGGGATTGGCTTTCCATTTGCTGAACGGGATAGACGCTTGGAGATGACACTGCGCTGACGCGGTGGTGCACCTTGTCGGTCCCTACCCGTTCCGAGGGATCCACGTGGCCCGTCCCCGTCCATTTCTGCACGCCGCAGCACCGCGCCTGACCAGCGTCGGTGCGTTGCCGCTATACGACGCCCAAGGGCGCCCCCATATCCGGCTGCAGACGCTCGGCGCCGCCGTCATCATGGTTGGCGAGGTGCGACTGAGCGCCGCCGCGGGGACGCTGTTCTCGCTGCTGGTGCGATTGAGTGGCACGCCGGGGATGATGCTGAGTCGCGACGTGCTGCGACGCACGCTGTGGCCGGAGCAGGAAGATGTGCGCCAACGCGCCAACCTTCGCCAGGCGTTATACAAGTTGCGAGGCTCCGGTGTTCGTGTGTCGATGCAGGGCGACGTCGTGATACTCGACGAGGCACAAGTCGTTCGTTCATTTTCGCGCGAGCGCACCGCCGAGGCGTTCGAGCGCGATGTGACGTTGGGTCACGAGCCGTTCGGTCCATTTCTTCCCGGTTTCGTGGTGCCGTGGCCGGAGTTTCAGGAGTGGATCGATGTGCAGCGCGAGGCCGTTCACGCCGACGTGCGTCGTGTGCTCATCGAACAGTTGCGTCGTCGGCGTGATCGCGCGGATTGGGGCGGCGCCGATGCGCTGGCGCGCTGGCTGCTGCAATTCGATCCGCTCAACGAAGAGGCCACGCTCACGATCGCCGAGTGCACGGCGCTGTCCGGTTCCAAGACCGAGGCCGTGGCGATACTTGACCGCTACCTGGCGGAGTTGGGTCCGACGGCCGGTGACATTCGCCTGCCTGCGACCATGCTGCGCAAGCGCATTGTGGAGCCCGCGTCGCGGGGGCGACTGTCGTTTGCGCCCACCGAACGGCACTTCGTGGGGCGCGAGGAAGAGTTGGCGGCGCTCACGATGTCGATGCGTCGCGCGCGATGGCACGACGGCAGCGCGGTGCTGCTGCATGGTCCACCAGGCATCGGCAAGAGTCGACTGGTGCACGAACTCGAAAAGGTCGCGCTCATCGAGGGCGTGCGCGTCGTACAGACACCCTGTCGCGAGAGCGATTTACTGCGGCCGCTGTCGGTGTTCTTCGACATGCTGCCAGAACTCATGAACGCGCCGGGTGCTTTGGGTTGCTCGCCGGAGAGCCTGACCGCGTTGCGCCGCTTGGTGCCGTCCGAACGCGGGGCGAGTGAATCGGTCGAGGATCCCACCGCGCCGCGTCCGCCGATGCCAATGGCGTCGTCGTTGCGTCGGGCCATCATCGATCTGCTGTCGGCCGTGTCGGATGAGAAGCCGATGCTGCTGGTCGTGGAGGACGTGCATTGGATCGACGAGCATTCCTGGGACGTGCTGGCGGATCTCATCGATCGCGCCGGCGCGATGCGGGTCTTTCTGCTATTGACGTCGCGTGAGCCGCACGCGCGCCCCCATCGTCCACAGCGCGCGCCACTGGGGCTACGCCCGCACCGTGTCCCGCCGTTGTCCGCGGACCACTGCCTGCTGCTGTCACGCGCGATCGGTGAGGATCTGTCGGCACCGATCAGCGATGAATTGGGGGAGTGGTTTGTGCGGGCGAGTGAAGGGATTCCGTTGTTTCTGCGCGCGCTGGTGAATCACTGGATCGAAACTGGCGAAGCAGGCGGCGTGCCGCCGACGCTGCAGGGAGTGATTGAGCAGCGGTTGAGTCAGTTGAGCGGGGATGCGCTGCGTGTGCTGCAGACGGCGGCGTTGCTGGGGAAGTGGGCGACGACTGAGCGGGTGCAGGAGGTGCTGCAGCATACCGTCGCTGCCATGATCGGACTCATTTCCGCACTTGAGTCCGACGGAATGCTTGCTCCAAGCCCGAGCTCGGCGTGGCGGTGTCACGAACTCGTCGCGAGAGGCGCGATTGAGCGACTCCACCACCTCACGAGAGCCTCGTTGAACTTTCGCATCGCGCGTATCCTTGAACAGGAGATGGAGCAGACATCCAATGCATCACTGCTGCTTCCAACCCTTCGCCACCTTCGCTCAGCAGGTGAGAGCAGCACCTTGATACGCCTGTGCTCGATGCGAATTGCAGACCTTCAAGAGTGCATGCAGCCGATCGAAACTCTTCAGATCTTGGAATCGATAGCAGTAACTCAGCTTTCAGAATCGGATGCGAGATTGCATCGCGACACATGCTCTCGACTTCGAGTTGAGTGCGGACTCTATAGGGAAGAGCTGGCTGCTCGAGACGGACGATTCGAGTTTCCACTCGCTGATGGCCAGATGACCGCGGCTGAGGCTGAGTCCGCATTGTCGCTAGCCGACAGTGCCTACCGAGCTGACTCAACAACTGACCGAGACCAATTGGCGGACTACGTCGCCTCTGTAGCGCAACTCCCGCATCTTTCCGAAGGAGTGCGGCTACGAGCAGCAGGAATTGGCTTGGTGATCCTCTCAAATCAATGCGATCGTCGCCGCGCAGAGTTGTTATGGAGCGCCATCGACATTCCTTTGGATGTTCAGGCGGCGTCCGTTGAAGCGGCGCGGGTTGCGGTACTCTATCACACGCTGTTTGGATTCCGTGAGGTGGCAGCGCGGTTTGCCCAGCGGCTGCTCCAGCGAGCTATGACCGATCGCCGCTCGTTGATGGCCCCTGTCGATGCGATAAGAGCTGGATTCTCACTCCGAATAGTCTCGGCAGATACCGGGTATATCGACGCGTTCGAGATGGCGTTCGATACGGCGGAGGCTATCCATCTGCCTGAGCTATCGATGAACGCTGCCTGGCAGCTCGCGCAGTCCTATCTAGAATTGGGTGACTTTGCGACCTATGAACGCTGGGCAAGCGAACTGCATCGCCTCCATGACGCCGACCCGAGCCGCCTGTCGACAAATTTTGCACCCGCCTTGTTCTGCCGCGCGGCCATTGAGCGCGGTGATATTGATTCTGCGATCCGCCATCTCGCGCAGTACGTCTCAGTGCTTCCAGCTCGGCCAACCATCCGAGCGTCGAGTCATGCCTCTGCGCTTGAAGTCGCTATTGGTCTTCTCGCGGATGATTGGAGACCAAACCCAACGCAGTTGCAATCTCTATCATCGAATGCAGAGACGGTGTTGCAGTTCGGTGCGGCAGACTTCTTAGCTAGCGTGCTCATAGAGGGCATGTCACGCGTAGACCGCGTCGGTGCTACGACGCTGCTTCAGCGGTATTTGGCCGAACTTCGTCGCGATTGTTCTCCGCTTTCGTCAAGGCTCGAGCGCGTTGTGAAGAAGCTCTGGCCGTGGCTGCCGACCAACTAGTCTATCCCACGCGACCAAGGCCGGAGAAAGGCGTCGGTATCACGTCCTCATCGAGTGACACCGGAGTGCGCTTCGCCTTGGTCAAGTCGAATATCTGCGTAATTGATCTGGTACCACGAACATCTTCGCCCGTGAAAAGTAGATGGTACTTTGGGCTTGCCAGCAAAGTCGCACAGATATTTGGATCAAACTGTCGACCCGTCATTCGAATTAGTTCGGCGCGCACCTCAAACTCGGACATTGCTTTCCGATACGGTCGGTCCGTGGTCATCGCGTCAATTGTGTCTGCGAACATAATGATTCGCGCACCGAGAGGGATATCGGCGCCCGCGAGACGATCGGGATATCCGGTACCGTCCCAGTTCTCGTGGTGATGCCGAATCGCTGGCAGTACATCCTCTAGCTCGCTGACCTTCTCCGCCAGCTCAACGCTCTTGAGCGGATGCAATTCCATGATCGCCCGTTCGTCGGGCGTCAGTCGACCTGGCTTCTTCAAGATGGGTTCAAAGATCTCGTGGATCTTGCCAACGTCATGCAGCAGCGCAGCAATCGCAATGCGGTCCACCTGTCTCTTGGGTAGTCCGAGCGCATACGCGATCACCGTAGCGTACTTTGAAACGCGCTGCGAGTGACCCGACGTGTACGGATCTCGCATTTCAACAGTCTGCACCAAGAGCGTGAGAAGCTCCTGATTGTACTTTCGCAGCTGAATTGTCGCGTGATTCAATTGGCGCAATCCGAAAATCAGGAAGGCGATGAACAGCACGCCTGCATATTCGAACTTGCTATACACCAGAGCAAAGGCGTGAACCCATGGGATCGAGACTGCATAGTTGACAAGGGAACCCATGACGTTGTCTCGCCAGACAAGCAAGACATTCTTCTTCTCACTAATCGAGACCACCGCGGCCACGGAGAGTGTGTTGACCAGCAGGTATGCGATGATTGCACTCGCTTCCGGCACGGGCTGCAATTGCTCCTTCAACTGAAGCGAATCGCCGCCGAGAACGTTGAAGGCCCCCACTGCAGCGGCGGCGGCAAGTGACTGCTGAGCGATATTGAAAACCCGCTTTATCGCGGGCTGTTTCTTCTTGTTGAATTCGGCGAAACTGACCGCACCGGCCACAAGCGCGATTGTTGGCCAAGCCGGGTAGAGAATGACGGCAACCAAGAATGGCGCCAACGTTGCAGCGCCAGTTGTTGTGCCCTGCAGTTTGTAGTTGAAGAAATGCGCAAACGCACCGAGCAATGCGAAACTTGCCGCACCGCCGAATAGTGTCCAGTCGACTGAGGGCCCTCGCACGATCAGCCCAGCCAGCACACAAAGCGCGCTGGCGACTACGAGGCTTACGAAAACGAGTACTCGCTTGGGCATTTTGTTAGGGAGCCCCCCGTCATCACGGATTAACCCCAGTTATGGCTGTCTGCCAAAACGAACGACCAAACTGCGCTCACGAGCTGGGCCAGAAATTCCATAATGCGTCACCTCCATCGGGTCAGTCACGCCGTCCCGCTCGGGACTGCACGTGCTATCGAATGTTGGCTCCGCTCAACTGCTTGGCCTGCCCGCTCGGCTCCGCTCTACCGGGATGACGGGGGACGTTTCGGTAATCGTCTATTGTGACGATGAAAGGTGTGCGCGCCTGACGCCGAATGCGTCAGCCACAACTGCGTTATCGATCGAGATGCATCCAGCGGTTCGTCGCATCCAGCACCGCCAGCACCGCACCAGTCTCTCTGCTCTCACGGATCTCACAGCTTCCCGTCAGCACCGCGTTCTCACGACCCAAGCGCGCGATCACGCTGACAAAAACAAATTCGCGATCGAAGGCGTCGATCACCTTGGACCCTTCCAGCGCCAGACTCCGGTCGCCGCCGGTTGTCGCCTTCATGGACTCCACGATCGCATGCACCGTGGCGCGGGCCGCGAGTTCGACGCGCGAACGCTCGCTCTCCTGACCCTCCGCCTCGCCGAAGTACTCCTGCCCTTCCCGACTCAACGTCACCCGGCAGTTCACACCGCGCGTGCGCGAGCGCCGCACTTCGACGTCCTCGAAAATCAGTTTGCGACGACCAACTGTCTGAGTATCGGCCACCGTCTGAGAAGCCGAAGCAAGCCCAGCCATAAACGATGCCTGTGCCGCGGCCTGAGCGGCAGTGGCCTGGGACGATACGTAGGCGGGACTGGCGACGCCGGGGATCGCCCCGGGAGGCATCTGCGGCGTGGAAATGCTACTCGGCGCCGGCTGAGGCGTGTCTGCCGCCCGCACAGGATCGAGCGACTGCGCAATACTCACCTTGCGATGGTTGATTCGCAGTCCCAACTGCGCCATCAGCGCGCTCTCGATATTGCGCACCATGTTCTTGGGGACGATCTCGTTGGTCGTCAGAACATGGATCTCGTCGATGGCACCAGAGTCGCCGGGCACGATACGCACCGACAGCACTCCGGGAAGCGTGGAGATCAACTCCTCAGCTCGCCGCAAGGGGAGAACGCTCCCTACTACCGCACTCGGCGATACGGGCGACGATGGCCCAAAATTGACGGGGATCGACAGAAATGGCTCCGCGGAGGGATCGGACCAGCAAGGGTCGACCGACTGGCTCGTGTGCCAATATGTGGACAAGTCCGCAGGAGAGCAAGGCACCAAATCACCCAAGGCGTTGTCTGGCATGGACGTAACGGTTCGCACCTCAACCTTCGTCTAGGGCGACGTCGCCCTCTCCATCAAAACTTTCCACAACGACGTCATACTCGCGAAGCTTTCGGTACAGTGTCCGCTCCCCTATCCCCAACCGTTCTGCCGCTTTCCGCCGGTTGCCGGCAGAATCCCGAAGCGCTGCGAGAATGGCCACCCGCTCGATCTCGGCCATCGTCATCCCCGGGCCCAACGTGATCACCGTCGGCGGCTGCTCCTGGTCTTGTGGCTCGATTCCTCGTACCAGACCCATCGGCACCGCGACCTCGCCATACGAAGACGGGCCAACGGCCGGCGATCGGACTTCTCCGACCCACGCCGGTGCTGACACC
>JBEBIR010000361.1:0-4370 GCA_040080315.1 Gemmatimonas sp. | reverse complement strand
GACGCATGTGCATACCTCCACCGGCGTAGCCCGAACCGGTGGGCATCAGGTTCATGCCGTAGTGTTCAATGCCCAGCGGACGCGCCAGCGCCGCGTCGAAGAACTCCGGGAGCCATTGGTGCGTCGCGCGGCCCAACGCGTCCCCGACGAGATTGATGCCCGCTGAGCAGTACGCGTATTTCGTGCCCGGCGCGTGTTTCTGCGGCAGGGCCAACGCGTATCGGTACCAGTCCGGTTCGACGGTTTGACTCTGCATGACATCTTCATTGCCCGGAGAGTCGCCGTCATTGTCGTCGCATGCCAATCCCGACGTGTGGGTCAGCAGATGACCAATCGTTGCGCCGGCCGCTGTCACCTTCGTATCCGTTGAGATCGCCGCCTTGCGGCGCATGGCCGCGCCCAGCATGATCGACGTCATGGTCTTCGACGCGGATCGCAGATCGTGCAATCGATCCGCCGCATATCCATAGAAGTACTCGTCCAGCACCAGCACGCCGTGTCGTGCCACCACGATCGAATGCACTCGCGGGGCGGTGTCATCAAGCGGATTCGTGTTGATGACGCGTTGAACCAGCGCTTCCAGCGTGTCCGTCCGCATGCCGTGCGCTCTGGCGCTTGAACTCGTCCATCCGTCACGTAGCGCGGTTGGCGCGCGATAGACATAGGGCCCGATCGCGGAGGCGCGCGGTATGTAGCCCACCGTGTGTTCGGCCCTTCGCGGTGTTGCAACCAGAGGCACGCCGAAATCGAATCCAATCGTACGCGCGACAGAGTCGTAGCTCTGCGTGAAGCGTCGTCGCCCGCTTGCCACATCGATCAATCCAATCTGACCGGGCTCCTGTACCACGCGAAACACCCGGCCGCCGCCGAAATTGCCTTCAGGATTGCGAAATCGCGCCTGCAGGCCTGTCGCGCTGTCGCGCTGCACGGCCAGAAACAGCGAGAAGCGTTCGTCCACTGGCCGCACAGCACCACGCCAACTGGCGTGCCCCGCGACGGTCAGCCGCACCGGCGACGCATAGGCAGACGCCCCGCTGGCTGATGTCGGTTGGATCCACATCGCCTCCGGCGGTGCCGCCGACATGGGCAGGCGCACACGCAGCGTACCGCGGTTGCCGGGAATCGTCAGGCGCACGCTGTCTGCATACTGCACCGCTCGCGTTTCAAACCCCGCCAGTCGCAACGTCCATTGCGTGCCTGATCTGCTCAGGAGAAGCTCGCCGCGCGTGGTCGGCCCTGCGTCGTGCTCGAATCCCCAAAGTCCCTCCAACGCATTCGTCGACTGCGCCGCCATGGGTTTGGGGCACATAAGCAGTAGCAGTGCAAGGTGCGTGTGGAACTGACGTGAAATCGCGATCATCTCTTCCCTGCGTATCTGGTCATCAAGTCGCCGGAACCCAACGTGAGGCCAATCCGTACGGAAGACTACTCATTCAACTCTCCCTCAGCTTGAACGCACGCAACCTTTCCGTCGCGCCATTCGAAGAATCGCCGCGCGTCATGCCCGCCGGCGTGTTTTTCGGACAGGCCTCGGTCGAACGTCGTGTAGGGGAGTTGCAACTATCCATTCGTCATGCGGACCCCACTCGGGTCATCGAGCGCCACACGCACGACGATGCGCACTTTGTGCTGGTGATCGACGGTGCGTACGTCTCGACGGCGCACAACGCGACCAGTGCCGGGAGCGGCCCCCTGCTGATCTACAATCCGCCCGGCACAACCCATCGGGATCATTTTGCTGACCGGCAGGGAGTGTTTACCGGTCGATTCTTCACGCTGTCGGTACCAGTGACCATGGCGGTGGACGACGCGTCAGCACAACCAATTGCCGGGACGGCCCGCGCCCTGCATCATCCGAGCGCGGTGATGATCGCTCAACAGCTGGTGCGCGAGTGTCAGCGCTGGGATCACCTGTCGCCGCTCGCCATCGAGACGATGGGACGGGAGTTGCTGCACCGCGCGATGCCAACCACCCGCGCGCTCGAACGACGCGCGCCGGCGTGGCTTTATCGGAGTGTCGAGCAGCTTCATGACGACGCGGTGGGTCGTGTCACCATCGCTGAACTGGCTCGTGAGGCTGGCGTGCATCCGGTCTATCTCGCTCGGACGTTTCGCCGGTTCGTGGGATGCGGACCCGCAGAACTGCAACGCACACTCCGCGTCAGGCGTGCTTTGGCGTTGATTCGCAGCACACAGCAAGCATTCTCGGCCATCTCGGCGGTTTGCGGCTTTGCCGATCAGAGTCACATGAATCGTGCGGTGCGTGCGTTCGCCGGCTGCACGCCGTCGGACATTCGACCGCATGCAAGCACCCCTGATTGACACCTTAATAGCAGCGGTTACGGCGTTCGCGCGACCCGCAGTGTCTGCCGCAGCAATGTCGACGCGTCCACCGGCGTCTCCACTTGCAACAGTCGATGCGTGGTCGCGCCAATCCATACCGTGACTTCGCGCTGTCCGCCCAACAGGAACAACACCACATGCGCGCGCTCACCCATCATGGTGGTGGACCCGATCACGCGTACCTGATACAAACGCAAACCGCTCTCCAGATCGTACACGGGAAAGGTCGCCACGTAGCCTGAGTCCAGCGGCATGGAGCGAACCACCAGATCCCAATTGCCGGAGTCGAACGCCGGCGCGCCAATCGTCGTATCGATCGCCGCGCCCATCGCATCCGGCGGGCCGATACTGCCCCGCACGCGTCGTCCACTGAAGTCCACTTGCAAATGACGCTGCGGCTGCCAGGAGCGGTGCTGCAGCGGCGCTAACGTGCGCGCATCGGACAACGTGGAATCGATCAGACGCGCGCCGCCGCGCTGCACAATCAAGGTGCGCCGAAGCAACGGGGTCGCACCGCCCTCGCGCGTCACGATATCGGTGATGGTGCCCACCGGAATCTCATCCCCGTCGCGATATCCGGTCAACGCGTACGTCAGCGTGTCCGCGCGGATGTCGCTCACTCGAAGACTCGTGTCGCCTGGCACCACGCGTCGCGGAGGGCCGGCCGCCTGGGCGCCCACAACAGTGGTGCCGGCCAGCAGCAGTGCGACGGTGAGCGTGGTGCGTGCGACACGCGACATGAGTGTGTTGGGACGAGTGAAATGCGCGGCGAAACGCCTCGGTGGACGCCAGTAAGGTCGTACCCCACACGCGTCAGGACCAGCCGCGTCGACGCCATGCAACCATTCCGGCGCTAACTACGTCCTATCCGGCATGTCTTCCCCACGCATGCGCGCGCTGGTCGTCGCGCTCCTCTGCGCGTCCGCTGCGCCACTGGCGTCCCAGTCGGCACCGGAGGTCGTCCGCGGCCGCGTGCTTGATGACTCGTCGCGCGCGCTCACGGGTGCCACGGTCACGATCACGCGGGGACCGGATCGGCTGGTGCAATTTGATACCACCGATGCCGATGGTCGTTACAGCAGTCGTTTCGACCCCGGCACGGGTGACTATCTCGTGCACGTTGCCTCAGTCGGGTTTCGATCCGCGCGGCGGCGCGTGCAAGCCCAAGCCAACGAGCGCGAACTGATCGCCGACTTCACGCTCGGTCGTGATCTGACGCTGCTGGCCACCGTGAAGGTGAAAGCCGACAAGCCGGTTCGCGCGTCCAACGCTCCCTCGCCGTACAATCCCGAAACCGGCGCCAGCGAGCGGTGGTCTGAGGGCGTGAATGGACGCGTCACTCCCGGTTCGGCTGGAGACCTCAACGCGATCGCGAGCACGATGCCTGGCATCACGGTGACGCCGAGTGGTGCGTCAATGCTCGGTGCCGCGAGCACGTCGAATCTCACCACGTTGAACGGCATGGCCATTCCCGGTGGATCGCTACCGCGCGCCGCGCGTGTGGACACCCGGGTGACGGGAGCCACGTTCGATCCAACGCGCGGCGGGTTCTCTGGCGCCAGTATCGACACACGACTGAGCGCCGGTTCACGGGATTTTCAACGTCGCAATGGCTTCGCCACATTCGACTCGCCACAGTTGCAGATGACTGACGCCATTGGTCGTTCGCTGGGTCTCGTGAATGGCGGCTATCGCGCCAGTCTCGGTGCCGATGGCGAGGCCATTCGCCGGATCCTCACCTACAACGTGGCGCTGGATGTCGGTCGGACCGTCAGTGACCCTGCCACGCTCATCGCCAGCGACATTGGCGCGTGGAATCGCGCCGGTGTTGCGCCGGACTCCATCGCGCGACTCAAACAGGTTGCCAGCACGCTTGGGCTGCCCATTGCGGGAAGTGGTGCGCCAAGCGCGAGACGACGCGATGCGATCACCTGGCTGGGTCGCCTTGACGATGTGCGCGACTCGTTGCGCGCGCTGTCGCTGACCACCTACGCCACCGACACGAAGGAAGGCGCGCTGGGATTCGG
>JBEBIR010000360.1:0-4378 GCA_040080315.1 Gemmatimonas sp. | reverse complement strand
GCTGACGGCAAAGCATCCGTATGTCGATGGTCATGCGGTGCCACAGGCGACGCTGCGCGCCTGGCAACAGGTGCGCATGGGGCGCTCGCTCTGGGAGGTCCACGCCACGGTTGGCGCATCGTCTGTGTTCGATTTTGTCCATCGCATGGGCGATCATCTGTCGAATGCCGCAGGCATCGAGCGACCCGCTGAGTGGAACGCGCGCGAGATGTTCACGGAAGTCGCCAAGAAGCATGACGATGAGGAGATCGAGGCCTACTTCACCGTCGGCACCACATTCACCACACCATCACTTGGAGAGATTGATACCGCGTGGCCGCGGCCGTGGGTGTTCCTGCGCGTCGCGGCGTTGTCGCTGGCACTGTACTGGGGCTTCACCTTTGCCTGGAACACGTTTCAGAACGTCAATCTCATTCCCGGACTGATCATGATTGGATCGGTCGCGGTGCCGCTGTCGTTGCTGATTTTCTTCTTCGAGATGAATGTCCCGCGCAACATCTCGCTCTATCAAGTCATCCGACTGCTGCTCACCGGCGGCCTCGTCTCCATCATCATCTCATTGTTCCTGTTCGACTGGACGGAGGGGCTGTCGAACTGGATTGGCGCCGCCAGCGCCGGCATCGTTGAGGAAACGGGCAAGGTGCTCACGCTGTTGCTGGTCGTTCGCAAACCGCGCTTCCGCTGGACGCTCAATGGTCTGCTCTTGGGCGCGACGGTTGGCACGGGGTTCGCGGTGTTCGAATCTGCCGGCTATGCGTTGCGCGCGGCACTCAGTGACGATGGCGGCATCACCGCCATGCGCGACGTCATCTTCCAGCGCGGCATTCTCAGTGTCTTTGGCGGACACGTGTTGTGGACGGGTCTGGCTGGCGCGGCGCTCTGGCGCGTGCGCGACGATCAGCCCTTCCAACGCGAGATGCTCGTGGACCCGCGTTTCCTGCGCGTACTCGCCGTGTGCATGGTGATGCACATGCTCTGGAATTCGAACATTACCCTGCCGCTGGTGGGCAAGGTTGGCACCTTTGTCGCCCTTGGCGCAGCCGCCTGGCTGTTGGTGCTGGGAATGATTCAGAGCGGCCTGCGCCAGGTGCGTGACGCACAAGGGCGCGAAGCCATCCGCCGCACCGGCGCCAATGCGGTGGTCATCACAAGCTAGACGTCGTGTTGTCGTGCACCGCCCACTCGGCAACAATCGCGGTCGGATCGTCCAGCAGTTGCGTCTCCTCGTGCGAAAGCCGCAGGCTCTCGATAACGCGCTGCCGGCGCGGGGCGACGGTCACGAGCAGGGCCACGACAATGGCGCTGGCCGCCAGAAACCAGTAGGTGCCGGTGAGATAGAACGCGACCGTGGCGAAGATCGCCGGCGCTTCCAGTAGAGCGAATCGCACAATGCTCGCACTTTGGTACCCGCGCAGTTTCTCAGACAGCGTGGGCTTTTCGACGGCCTTGGCGACCAGCGTGTTGAACAGCACGAAACTCATGGCGATCGCCGAAAGGCCCACGACGCTGACGGCGGTCAGCAAGGGCATGGTGGAGTTCGCGCCAGCGGCCCCACCATCGACGCGACCATTGAGGTAAATCATGACCACCGTCAGGATGACGGGCGCCACGATCATGGCGGCGTGGATCACGGTAAGCGATCTGAAGAAGACGGCGGAGGTGATTTTCTGCGTTTCCATTGCGGGTCTCCGAGGACGAGTGTGACGGCTCTCAGTATTTGGGTACACGTGGATCCACGTCGTCACTCCACCGCAAGATGCCGCCCGCCAGGTTCGCGACGCGTTCAAATCCGGCGGCCTGCAACTGGCGCGCCGCGTCGGCGCTCCGCACGCCGCTGCGGCACATCACCACAATGTCGCGTCGACGGTCCATGCTATTGAACTCGGCGCTGAGGGTTTCCAACGGGATCAAACGCGCTCCAGCAATACGCGCAATTTCCAGCTCATATGGCTCACGCACATCGATCAGGTCGAACTCGTCACGTCGCTTCAGGCGCTCCGAGAGTTCGGCGGGAGTGATCTCGCGGACCTCTTCGATGCGCGCGGCCGAGAACCCAGCGGGTGTCCCGCAGAACTCGTCGTAGTCCAGCAGCGTGGTGATGGCGCGTGTGCCGCACGACGGACAGCGTGGATCGCGACTGATGCGAACGGATCGGAACTGCATGGTCAGCGCATCGATCAGGAGGAGTCGACCGGCCAGCGTCTCGCCCAGGCCCAGAATCAGCTTGAGCGTCTCCGTGGCTTGGATGGTGCCGACCAGTCCAGGCAGGACGCCAAACACTCCGCCCTCCGCACAGTTCGGAACCATGCCCGGTGGCGGCGGCTCGGGATAGAGGCAGCGGTAACAGGGACCGTCTGCGGTGGCAAACACCGACGCCTGCCCGTCGAATCGAAAGATCGATCCGTAGACATTCGGCTTGCCAAGCATCACGCATGCGTCGTTCGTGAGATAGCGTGTGGCGAAATTGTCGGTTCCGTCGACCACGATGTCATACCGACCGACGATGTCGAGCGCGTTGGCCGCGGTGAGACGCACCGCGTGGGTCTCCACCTGCACGTGCGGGTTCAGGTCGTGCAGTCGCTCGCGCGCAGAATCGAGTTTCGAGCGACCAACATCGCGACTGCCGTGCAGGATCTGTCGTTGCAGATTCGTGACGTCCACCGCGTCAAAGTCCACCACACCCAGCGTGCCCACGCCGGCGGCCGCCAGATACAGCGCGACCGGCGAACCCAGTCCGCCAGCGCCCACGATCAGGACGCGCGCGGCTTTCAAGCGGCGCTGGCCCGAGGGGCCGACCCCGGGAAGGGTCAGATGTCTGCTATAACGAAGCAGTTCAGGCGACGTCAGCGCGGGCATCTCAGCCGAGGCGTCCTGAAATGTCCTGCCGTGTGTCATCACGATGTCATCCGGGTAGTCGTGGAGCCTGAATGCTGTCGGCGAGCGAAGCGATGCGCAACATTCGACAGGCGCGCGCATGGCGGGTATCATTGGGAATCGACCCCTGCCTGAGGAACACGGAATGAGCGGCGTACGAGTGCTGGTGGGAACACGCAAAGGCGCGTTTGTCCTGACGTCCGATGGGGCGCGGAAGAAATGGAAGGTTGAGGGTCCGCACTTCCCCGGTTGGGAGGTCTATCACGTCAAAGGATCCCCGGTCGATCCCAACCGGCTGTATGCGTCGCAGTCCAGTGGCTGGTTTGGCCAGATCATTCAGCGTTCTGACGACGGCGGCATCTCGTGGGCACCCGTGGACAACAAGTTCACGTACGACGGCATTCCCGGCACGCACATGTGGTACGACGGCACGCCGCATCCGTGGGAGTTCAAGCGCGTCTGGCATTTGGAACCGTCACTCACCGATCGCGACCTCGTGTATGCCGGCGTCGAGGATGCCGCCATCTTCAAGTCGACAGACGGCGGCGCGAGTTGGGCGGAGATGTCAGGGTTGCGCGAGCATGGCTCAGGACCACAATGGCAGCCCGGTGCCGGCGGACTGTGCCTGCACACCATTGTGATCGATCCGACCAACGCACAACGCCTGTTCATCGCGATCTCGGCCGCCGGGGCCTTTCGCACGAACGACGGCGGCGCGACATGGACACCAATCAACCAGGGACTCCGCTCGGAACAGATTCCGGATCCGAACGCCGAAGTCGGACATTGTGTCCACCGGATCGCGATGCACAAGTCCAGACCGAATACGTTATTCATGCAGAAGCACTGGGATGTGATGCGGAGCGACGACGGCGGCGATCACTGGCATGAAGTCAGTGGAAACTTGCCGACCGATTTCGGATTCCCCATCGAGGTGCACGCGCACGAACCGGACACGATCTATGTCGTGCCGATCACCAGCGATGCGCACCACTTCCCGCCGGATGGCAAGCTGCGCGTGTATCGCAGCCGCACCGGGGGCAACGAATGGGAAGCGTTGACCAAGGGCCTTCCACAAAAAGACTGCTACGTGAACATCCTGCGTGACGCGATGGCGGTGGATTCGCTGGACTCCTGCGGTATCTACTTTGGGACGACCGGCGGACAGGTGTACGGGTCGAGCGATGCCGGCGATCACTGGGTACCACTGGTGCATGATCTGCCGCCCGTCATGTCGGTGGAAGTGCAGACGCTTCAATGATTCGTGTTGTGCTGCCGTCGCCGTTGCGATCACTCGCGCAGGTTGGCGCCGAGATCACCGTCGAAGTCCACGGAGCGGTCACGCAGCGCTCAGTGCTCGACGCCATCGAGGCGGGACATCCGATGCTGCGAGGTACCATGCGTGACCACGTGACGCAGCAGCGCCGGGCCTTCGTGCGATTCTTCGCGAACGAGCAGGACTTGTCACTTCAATCGCCGGACGCGCTGCTGCCAACCACCGTGG
>JBEBIR010000359.1:0-4388 GCA_040080315.1 Gemmatimonas sp. | reverse complement strand
GCCAAGGGTGTGTCGCCGGGCAGCGAGAAGGCACTCTTAGCCATCAATCCGGCGCTGTCCTCGTACTTCACAGGCGATCCCGATACCGCCACAGGTGATGAAGCACTGCGTCGACGAACACTTGCCCTGAACGAACTGCTGAGCGCCGTGAGCGACGAGCAGCCGTTGGCACTCGCGCTCGACGATCTGCAGTGGGCGGACAATGCTTCGTGTGCGGTACTGGCTGGTGCGATGGCCGCCATGGAGGATGCACCATGTCTTCTGATCACCGCGAGTCGCGAGGCAGCAAGTCCGGCACTGGCCACAACCCTTAGTACCACCATCCCTCTGGCGCCGCTGGACTGCGACGGTGTGATGGAGTTGGTACAGAGTCTTGGCGCACTTCCCGACGAACCATGGGCGCAGACGCTTCCGGCGTTGCTTCACCGCACGACTTCCGGCATACCCCTTCATGTGCTTGACGCGTTGGTGCTCTCAATGGAGCGCGGAGTGCTTGCGCGGACTGAACAGTCGTGGCAATCCACGGCGCCTGCCAAATTACAGCAGCTTCTGGAGCAGGGCGCGACGCTCCCACGCCGGATCGAGGGACTATCGGTCGAAGAGCGAACCGTGCTTCTCGTGCTGGCGGTCGCTGGTGAACCGTGCACGCGAGACTGGATTCAGCGGGCCGTCGCGCGCTCGTCGATTGATCTGGACCACGTATTCGCGCTGCTGGAACGCGCCGGCTATGTCACCATCAGTGAGGAACGCTGTGCCATTGCGCACGACACTCTGACTGATGCCATCCTCGCCTTGGCGACAGAAGACGACACGCGGCGAGTACACGCTGAGCTGGCCCTGGTCGTACTCGATACGTCGCTGCAACAGGGCGATGCGTTGGCGCGCTATACGTTGCGCGCAGCAATTGCTCACGCCCTGCGTTCCGGCCAAGATGACACCGTGCGCATGACATTCCGAGCCTATGTGTCGCGCAGTCGAAGTGACGCACGTCCTTTGACACGGATTGCATCCGACGCGTTGGGCGACGCTGACTCACCGGGTGATCGGGCGCGCCTGTTGGCGTCACTCCCCAAGCGCCAACGCGTGCTTCACAGGATTGCAGACAGTTGGATGTTGCTGGCAAGTGCTGCCGCACTTACCGTCGTCGCCGGACTTTCAGGGGCCTGGATTGCGACCCGCGCTCCGACACCTGTTCCAGACGGCGAATTGGTGCTTATGCGCGCCGACACGACGGGACGATCCACACTGTTCTCCCTGCCATTGAGTTCGGTGAAGTGGGAGTTCGGGAGTCCGATCGATGTGCAGTCTGCTACGCCGATCCTTACACTGCCGACTGATCCAATGCTCATGAGTGCGGTGCCCACGGGTCGCACACGTGGGGAATGGGTTGGGGCGATGATGCAAGCGGATTCCGGTGTGACGGATCTGTTTCTCTTTGCGCCGGGAGCTTCGCCGAGGCGGCTCACCAGTGCGCCCGGTGATGACATAACCCCAAACGTCTCGCCAGACGGCCAACAAGTGGTCTTCTCCACCGCCCGTTGGAATCGCCTGGGGTCGAGGAGTCTGGCAATTCTCGACTTGAGAAGTGGTGTCGTTTCGAGACTAACAAACGACATAGGATCAGACGACTCGCCAAACTGGAGCCCTGACGGTGGACGAGTCGCCTTCGCGCGCACGACGGTGGAAGGCTTTCGACTGTGCACGATTCACGTTGATGGAAGAAGTACAGCGTGCCCGGATTCGTCTCAGTCGACCTCTGGAATTCGGCCGCTGGCATGGCGCAATGACTCGATTCTTCTGGTGGAACGCTCGGGCCAGCTGGCTCGTGTACATGTCGACTCTGCGACTCTATCGATTCTTGACACGGCGCGCGCGACGCGGCGCATTTCGATGGACGGTCGTTGGACGGTGGCCCAACGCTTGTCAGGGAGTGATCTGGGGCGATGCGACGTCTCGCTGACGGAGACCGTTGCGAGTGCCCGCCCGCTCAACATCCCCTCCAACTGGAGCGCATCGTGTGACATTGTGGCGTGGAGTGCGCCGTCGCTGGAGCAGAGGCGCTTCATTGCGTCGTTGCAGATTGACCGGAGTGGCTCCGATCCGGTAGTCGGCGCGCCTCATGCATTCGTTGTCACGGCCATCGATGGGCGTGGAGAGCCTGCCTTCGTTCGTCATGTCGATTGGAGTTCCTCTGACACAGCCGTTGCGTTCATGGATCAAGACGGATGGCTTCGACCGCGAAAGGCCGGCGTCGTCACGATTCGCGCTTCGAGCGGCGGTTGGCGAACCGACGAGCGGCGAGTTGAGATTCGGGCACCGAACACTACTGTGCTCATGCGCGAGTCATGGAATGACAAGATAACACTGCGATGGAGACCATTCGGCGACCCCGATCCGCGTATCGTCGATGCTGGCGATGGCGATAGCGCCTTTTTCAACAACGGTGACGGGGTGTTTCAATCGGGCGCGCATTCCGTGCGCGCCTTTCCGATTCGAGACGGATTGGCGCTCGACACCTGGCTTGTCACTCCAATCACCATGGACCGTTGGCAAGTGGTGCGAATCGGATTGTATGGGGGTGTGGATTCACTTGGACTCGCGCGATGGAATCATCGCGACGGATGGGCGTTCGCGCCCGGGCGACAGCACAACTACTCGTGTGAATTCCAGTTCCCAGCGGGGTCCGAGGGCATGCGCACGTTCGCGGAGCGGTACTTGGCGGCTCGGCAGGCACTGATCGCACCATCCACCTGGAGAAGCGGCACCCGGTTCCGTGTGCGGCTGCAGATATTCCCGGACGGTCGATGTGGTGTCGGACTTGATGGCCGCGCCGTTGCCATCGGGGACGCTGGAACGCGCCCCGCAACCGGTACGGCGCATGTGTACTTGTACGGCAACAGTCCGAACACGCAAATGCTGGTGGGACCCGTGATGGTGACCGAGGGGGTTCCAGACGGTGTGGATTGGTTCTCGGTCGACAGTGCGGCGGCGAATCCGCACGCGTCGGGCGTGGCGGGTTCGGCCGTTCAGCAGCGTAAGCGGCTGCGGTAATTGAAAGTGCGAGGTTACCTCCGACCAGAGTCTCCACCTGGTTCAAGTTGCTCGCGAATTAGTCCGCGTCGATCGTAGATGCCGAAGATAACCATCAAGAGCTCACACATCACGCGCCAAAGCAGCACAGCAATTGCGCCGCCGAGTCCAGCTATGAGCAGGGTGCCGAGGCCGCCGACGAAGCTGTAGCGCAAGGCGGTCAACCCGCCGAGAAGCGTCACGACAACTGCAATGCAAATACCCAGTAGGCCAAGGAAATACTAGAAGCTCTCATTGTCGCCGGCATCGGCAAAATACGTGTTACGTGTTTGCCAGTTTCTGAGGCGGCAGATACCCCACGGCGTATACAGACCCAACGTGATCAACGTAAAGAACACAATCAACAGATACTGTCCAAAGAACCGCGCGCCAGAACCCTTGAATGTCAGTCGCCGACTGTCGATCGACGTATTCTTGGCAAACCAGCTTTGAAACGAGACGTATGCCCAGGGGACGTACAGGCCCAGCGTGACGACGCAGAGGATTACGTTGAGCAGCCAAATGCCAAGCAGAGCGAGCCCGCTCCCGTGGAACTCGAATTTGCCACTTGCCATAGGAAATTCCTCAATCCGTGGGTTTGAACCGAGCCGGCTGAACCTCGACGCCGAAACACCATTGGCGCGACGCCGTCTAAGCAGCGTCAATGCACAGCTCAGCATCCGTAGACTGTGGTTCTACCTCACGCGTTCGGTGTCTTTCTGAGGACGCTGGCAACACTGTCATGGTGCAAGAAACGAGAATGACGCTGTTTGCACTTGCCCCCCTGAAGTCACTGAGACTGTACCGCGAACGTGTGTGCCTGTTGGCGGGACAGGCGATATTCGAAATCTTCCAATCAACTGTCCCCGGCTCGAAACGGTCGCCAGAATCTTGAATATCGGCGCCAAGGCGATAGCGTCGGTTGCCGCCGCATATAAACCTCCGGTTTGCACCGCGACGTCGCGCACCGCTGCAACTGCAGCGAGATCGGGTGAGGCGGTCCGGTCAGATGCTGGGCCCAACCCAACGCCATGGATTGTCACTCCAGCGGACTTTGCCGCGTTGATCGCAGCAAGGCGCGTGGCGCTTCCGGTGGGCTGGCCGTCGGTGAGGAGTAGAATCACCCGATTCTGCGCCGTCGAGGTCGTTGACAGGATCCAAGCGGACGTCTCGATCAAGGACTCGAAGAGCGGAGTACCTCGACCTCCCACCCTGATGTTGGGAACTACTGCCGACAGTGCAGTGGCCGAATTGGTCCACGTCTGCAAGATGCGTGTGTCACTAAAGCCCGAAGTAACACTCACTCCATAGTCCAGGAC
>JBEBIR010000358.1:0-4389 GCA_040080315.1 Gemmatimonas sp. | reverse complement strand
CTTCAAGACGTACACCGAAAAGGTGTGGGGCATTCCGTGCACGGAGATCCGTGCCGAGTGGGCTGCCCAGCGCATTCAGGGACTTTCACTCGCACGCGCGATCCTGTCGGCGACCGCGCTCACGCGTCGCAACAACAACATCAAGTCCCTGATCGACACGTTCAAGTATCCTCGGCTGGGACCCGGTCAGATGTGGGAGGCCTGTCGCGACCGAATACTCGCGCTTGGCGGCAAGGTGCACATGCAGCACTGGGTGCACACGGTGGAACTGGAAGGTGGACGCGCGACGGCCGTGCGCGCCCGATCGGCGCTTGGTGAGATTCGCATCAAGGCGGACCATGTGATCTCGACGACCGATATCCGGTCGCTCGTTCGCGCGCTGCATGATCAGGCGCCGCCTTCGGCGCAGGCCGCGGCGGAAGGGCTGCGCTATCGCGATTTTCTGGTTGTCGCGCTGATCCTCGACAAGGAAAAACTTTTCCCGGACAACTGGATCTATGTCCACACGCCGGGCGTAAGGGTCGGACGCATCCAGAACTTCAATAACTGGAGCGCCGCGATGGTGCCGGATGCCGGACGAACCTGTCTCGGCATGGAGTATTTCTGCTTCGAAGGGGATGGGCTGTGGGCCAGCAGCGACGCCGAGTTGCAGGCGCTGGCGGCGCGGGAGCTGGAGGCCCTCGGACTTGCCAACGCGTCCGATGTGGTCGACGGAACGGTCGTCCGCATGCCCAAAGCGTATCCCATCTACGATGCAACGTATCGCGAACATCTGGACCGCGTGCGCGCATTCATCGATCGCGTGCCGAACATGCACACGGTAGGCCGAAACGGCATGCACAAGTACAACAATCAGGATCATTCGATGTATACCGCCATGCTGATGCTCGAGAACATGTTGGGGCAGGGGCGGCATGATGTGTGGGCGGTCAATACCGACTTCGAATATCACGAGGAACAGCGGGTCGATCCCAACGAGAAGGCGGAGATGGGGGGCGCCGCAGCGTGACCACGCGGATCGGCGTGGACGTCACGACGCTCGCCAATGGACGCGGCTTCGGACGCTTCACCCGCGAAGTGCTGACAGCGATGCTCCCGATATCCAGCGACGCGGAGTGGGTCCTCTTCGCCGATGCGCGCGCCGAGGCAGCGGCGCAGGCCATCGCCGTGACGGCCTCGCGGGCGCGGGTGATCGTGGTACCGCAGTCGGTTTCACCCACGGTTGCCGCAGCGGCAGACGGCAATCGATCGCCGATCGACATGCTGCGTCTGACGCGCGCCGTCTACCGGGAACGACTCGATGCGTTCTTTTCGCCGGCCGTGTACGGGTTCTTTCCGACCCCACCAGGGTTGCCGCTGCTCGCCTGTCTGCATGACGCCATCGCCGAGCGTTTTCCAGAGATGACCCTGCCCACCGCGCGCGCCCGACTGTTCTGGCGATTAAAGAGCCGCTTGGCGCTCGCGCAATCACGTCTGATTCTCACGGTCTCGGACTATTCGGCCCGAGACCTCGCGCGATTCTACGGGATCGCGCCGTCACGCATTCGCGTGGCGCTCGAAGCACCATCGTCAGCGTATCATCCGTCGGATGATCTGGCGGCCATTCGTGCCAGCGCCGTGCGGCAGGGCGTGCCTGACGGCGCGCCCTGGTTCGTCTATGTCGGTGGGTTCAACCCGCACAAGCACGTGGACGTGGTGGTGGGTGCGCATGCCAAAGTCGTCGCCGAGACGGGGCGCGCGGTGCACCTGCTGCTGGTGGGAGCACTCACGGATGTGTTCCACGAGAGCATTGCGTCCATTCGTCAACGGATCGAGCACGAGGGAACGGCGTCGTTGGTGCATTGGGCGGGGTTTGTGGCCGACGACGAACTGCGTTTTCTGCTGAGCGGTGCGGTGGCCAGCGTGCTGGTCTCGGAATGCGAAGGCTTCGGACTTCCGGCGGTCGAGGCGGCGGCATGCGGTACGCCGGTGATCGCGACAACGGAGAGCCCCCTTCCGCAGTTGCTGCCAAACGGCGGGCACTTTGTGGCGCCGCGCGATGAACAGGCCGTCGCCAACGCGATGACGAGGCTGCTGGTCGATCCCGGGCACCGCGCGACCTGCGCGCGTGCCGCGCTGAGTGGCGCACAGCGGCTCAGCTGGGCGCGGACCGCGGCGATCACCTGGCAGGCCATTCAGGACGTGGCGGCGTGATGCGAGCCGTGCTCACCTATCACTCGATCGACGAAACGGGATCGCCGATCTCGATTGCGCCCGATGCGTTCCGGCGGCACGTGGCGTGGTTGGCGAGCGGAGCGGTGCGCGTGCGTTCGCTGACGCAACTGCTGACGGGCAATGCGCGCGAGCACGACGACTCCGCCGTGGCACTCACGTTCGATGACGGCATCGTGAACTTTGCGACGCACGCGGCGCCGCTGCTGAGCGAACACGGATTGCCCGTCACACTGTTCGTGGTGGCTGACCACGTCGGGCGCGACAACCGGTGGGGCGGCGCAAGCCAACCCGGCATTCCGGATTTGCCGCTTCTGGACTGGGACGCGTTGGGAACGCTGGCCGAGGCAGGTGTCGAGATTGGCGCTCACACCCGCACGCACCCGCACCTCTCACGACTGTCCGCGACGGCGGTGCAGGATGAGATGTTGAGTGGCACGGAGCAGATCACGTCACGACTCGGTCGCCGACCCACCACGTTCAGCTACCCCTATGGTGACTGCAATGCCTCGGTGGTCTCACTGGCGCGTCAGTCATTTCAATGGGCGTGCACAACGGACTTTCGGACGCTGCAACGTCAGGAGGACAGTGCGCGCATTCCGCGGCTCGACGCCTGTTCGTTTCGGAAGGCGGGACACCTTGAGCAATGGGGCAGCCCGGCATTCCATCTTGGCATCCGGCTTCGTGCCGCCGCGCGCCATGCACGGCGTTTGATTCGGGCGGATTGAATGACGCACCTTCAACCGCCTTCGCCAACCACTTCCGGCGCGGTCGACAGCGGACCGCGTGCGCTCACGGTGATCGTTCCGGCGTTCAATTGCCCGGTTGTGCTACAGTCCTGTTTCGACGGACTGCTGGCCAGCGACCTGCCGCGCGCTCGCTGGGAATTGATTGTCGTCGATGATTCGAGCTCCGATCATACCCCGGACGTCGCGCGCACGGTGGCCGATCGCGTGCTGATCACGGAGCGCGGTCCGAGAGGCCCGGGCGAAGCCCGCAATCTGGGAGCCGCCGCGGCCAGTGCGCCGATCCTGCTTTTCATTGACTCCGATGTGGTTGTGCTGCCGACCACGCTGTCGGGGTTTGTGCGCGCGTTTGCCGATCGGCCGGAAATCGATGCCGTCTTCGGCTCCTACGACGACCTTCCCACGCATGGGAGCTTCGTATCGCAGTATCGGAATCTGCTGCACCACTACGTGCATCAGGAGGACGCCGGTGACGCCGCGACCTTCTGGGCCGGCTGCGGGGCAGTGCGCCGATCAGCGTTTCAGGCGGTCGGTGGCTACGATGGCGCGCGCTATCCTCGACCCCAAATCGAGGATATCGAGCTCGGGTACCGTCTGCGGGACGCGGGCCACCAGATCCTGCTCGCGCCGGAACTGCAGTGTCGACATCTTAAGCAGTGGACGTTTGGCAACATGGTACGCACCGATCTACGAGACCGCGCGATTCCATGGATGCGACTGCTGATTGATCGCCGCGAAGCGGTGTCACACGGACCGCTCAATCTGCAAAGTAAGGAGAAGTTGTTGACGGTCGCCTGCGCCATGGCGATGATGTCGTTGCTGCTGGCGATCGTGACGACGTCGGTTGGCTGGGCGGTGGTGTCGTTGACGGGCGTTGCTCTGGTCATCCTGGGCAACCTTTCGCTCTTTCGGTGGTTCTCGCAGCAACGCGGGGTGCTCTTCGCTCTGCGCGTTGTCCCCATGCGCTTGCTGTACTACATGATCTGCGGGATGGGCGCCGGGTGGGCGATCCTCACGCAGCGCTCACACCGCGCGCCGGCGAACATCTCACCGCGTCACGATCGACGCGATCCAGTTGCAGCCTCCTGATGCCGACATGATGAATCCTGATCCCGCCATCGAATATCAGCTCGCGCTCGCCTTTGCCCCGCTCGACAAGCGCGCATTGGGGTTTGGTTTTGGCGCCGCGTTCTCGTTGCTGCTCACGGTCGTGAGCATCGTATCGCTCTTCGTCGATCCCTCCCACAACGTGCCTCTGGGATTGTTGAACCGGTACTTCTACGGCTACGACCTGACGGCGTTCGGCATCCTGATGGGGGCTCTCTGGGCCTTCGTCGCCGGATTCTTTTGGGGGTGGTTCGGGGCGTTCGCTCGCAACTTTGTGTTTGCATTCTGGTTGATGCTGCTACGTATTCGCAGCGACTTCTCGACC
>JBEBIR010000357.1:0-4390 GCA_040080315.1 Gemmatimonas sp. | reverse complement strand
GATTGAAGAACGGCTCGCGACGTTGTCGGACGAGGACATTCAGAATCAGACGGTCAAGTTTCGCGCGATGTTGGCCGAACGCACGGGACCAATTGAAGCCCGCATTGATGCACTGAAGACGGCCAAGCGCACATCCGCAGATGCCGCCGATCGCGAGCGGATCGATACCGAACTGCAGGGTGTGGATGGACGCGGCGGCGCGGAGTCGGAGTTGCGCGCGGCGATTGCCGAATTCCTCGATGAGATTCTGCCCGAGGCGTTTGCCACCGTTCGTGAGGCCTGTCGTCGACTGAAGGGGACGAATGTGGTCGTCACCGGACGCGATCTCAGTTGGGACATGGTGCCGTATGAAGTCCAGCTGATTGGCGGCATTCAGTTGCATCTCGGACGTATCGCGGAAATGGCGACGGGTGAGGGCAAGACGCTGGTCGCCACCATGCCGCTGTACCTGAATGCGCTGCCGGGGCGTGGGGCGCATCTCGTTACCGTCAACAGCTATCTCGCGCGACGCGACTCGCAGTGGATGGGACACCTGTACCGCTGGCTGGGGCTGACGGTGGGCTGTCTGGATGACACCGAGCCGGGCTCGTGGGAGCGCCGGGAAGTCTACGGCTCCGACATCACCTACGGCACGAACAACGAGTTCGGCTTCGATTATCTGCGCGACAACATGGTCACGACGCTCGACCAACGCGTGCAGCGTCAGCACATCTTTGCGATGATCGACGAAGTCGACTCCATTCTGGTCGACGAAGCGCGCACACCGCTGATCATCTCCGGACCCGTGGGCAACGAGAGTGATGGGCAATACGCGGAGTTCAACTCGTCGGTAGTGCGCCTGGTGCGACGTCAGTCCGATCTGGTGAACACGCTGGCCGGCGACGGCGAGCGCGCGTTCGAGAGCGGGGACACCGCGACGGCGGCGCTCAAATTGTTCAAGGCGCAGTTGGGCGGACCAAAGAACAAGCGTCTCATGAAGACGTTGCAGGAACCGGGGGTCAAGCAACTCGTGCAACGCATGGAGCTCGATCACCTGGCCGATCGCAAGTTGCCGGCCAGCAAGCAGCAGTTCCGCGACCTCGAAGACGACTTGCTGTACGTGCTGGATGAGAAGGGGCACACGGTGCATCTCACCGAGCAGGGGCTGGACTGGCTCTCGCCGGATGACCGTGACGCATTTGTGCTGCCCGATATCGCGACGACGATCGGTCAGCTGGACAAGAACCACGACCTCAGCGCGCCGGAACGCCTGGAGCGCCGCAATGCGGTCGAACGGGAATACGCCACGAAGAGTGAGCGGCTCAACATCATTCATCAGTTGCTGCGCGCACACGCGCTGTACGACAAGGATGTCAACTACGTCGTACAGGAAGGGCAGGTGTTGATCGTGGATGAGTTCACCGGACGCACCATGCCTGGGCGTCGCTGGAGCGAGGGCCTGCATCAGGCCGTCGAGGCGAAGGAGGGTGTGCAGGTCAAGGGTGAAACGCAGACGCTCGCCACGATCACGATCCAGAACTACTTCCGCATGTACGAAAAGCTGGCCGGCATGACCGGGACAGCGGAGACGGAGGAAAACGAGTTCCATCAGATTTACGGTCTGGCGGTCTCGGTGATCCCGACCAATCGCCCGATCGCCCGCGATGACCGCCAGGATCTGGTCTACAAAACGCGGCGCGAGAAGTACAACGCCATCGTCGAGGAGACGAAGCGCTTGCACGAATTGGGGTATCCGGTACTGGTCGGTACCGCCAGTGTTGATGCGTCGGAGACGTTGTCGCGCTTGTTCACACGCGCGGGCCTCAAGCACGCCGTGTTGAATGCGAAGTACCACCAGCGCGAGGCCGAAATCGTGGCCGACGCCGGTCAGGCCGGTGCCATCACCATTGCGACGAACATGGCCGGCCGCGGCACCGACATCAAACTCGGCGCCGGTGTCACCGACTCGCGTCCGTCAACGATGCTGGACCCCGACGGCAAGCAGATCGACTTCGATGAACTCGGTGGCCTGCACATCGTGGGCTCCGAACGTCATGAGTCGCGTCGCATCGACCGCCAGTTGCGCGGCCGCGCCGGTCGTCAGGGCGATCCGGGTGCGTCGCAGTTTTTTCTGTCGCTCGAAGATGATCTGATGCGGCTGTTCGGATCTGAACGCATCGCCAAGTTGATGGATCGCATGGGTGCGCAGGATGGCGAGGTGCTCACCCATCCGCTCATTACCCGCTCGATCGAGCAGGCGCAGAAGCGCGTTGAGCTGCAGAACTTCCAGTCACGCAAACGGCTGCTGGAATACGATGATGTCATGAACCAGCAGCGCGAGGTGATCTACTCGCTGCGCGCGTTCGCACTTGAAGGGGGCGAGGAACTCAAGGCCGAATCGCTCAAGATGATCGACCGCGGCGGTCGGCGGCGTGTTGAGCAGGCGCTGGCCACATTCGATCGTCCTGAAGAGTGGGATTTTGACTACGTCCAGCAGGACCTGCTCATGCACTACATGCTGCAGGTGCCAGAGTTCACATCGGACGTACGGCCGACAACGCTGGAGGCGGCGCAGTTGGCGGTGGCCGACGCTGGCCGCGTGGCGTTCGAGACCAAGCTGAGCAGTCTCGATGCGGTCACCGACGAGGTTGGTCAGGGATTCTCCGGACGCCTCCTCGCGTTGGTGATGCTCAACGTGCTGGACGAGAAGTGGAAGGATCATCTGTACGATCTGGATCAGCTGCGCGCGTCCATCCACTATCGCTCGTGGGGTCAGAAGGATCCACTGGTCGAGTACAAGCAGGACGCGTACGTCATGTTCGTGGATCTCATGCACGACGTGGCGAACACGTTTACCGAGCGATTCCTCAAGGCGCAGTTGGTGTTCGATCAGGCGCCGGCGGAGACGTATCAGCCGCCCAGCCTGCCGGACGGACGTCCCCCGGAGCACGTGCCGACAAAGCGCTTCAACGCGATGGGAATTCTTGAGGACGTCCCCGCCGAGGCACCGGAGTCAGCCAGCGCAGGTCGGAGCGAGCCAGAGCAGGGACCGTCAGGGGCCGCGCGAAAGGTGGCGATGGGTACCCCGGCCATCGTCGGTGCGGGAGCGCTCCGCTCACTTGAGGCGGGAGGCGGGGCGCTTCCCGGCGGATGGGAAAACACGCCGCGGAACAATGCCTGTCCGTGCGGGTCAGGGAAGAAGTTCAAGAAGTGCCACGGAGCGAACCTCTAGCCGATCGCGAAAGTCGCTCTTGCGTCTTATTTAGATACCATACATCTTTGGTACAGATGTACCGATTAACCACCGGTTGTACTCACCTCACAGCTCGCGGGAGTACGAGTCAATGATTCGACGCGTTCGCACCTCTTGGATGGCCGCCGCGCTCGCCGTTGGTGCGATGGCCGCCTCCCCTTCACTCGTCACGGCTCAGACCGGAGCCGGCGATGGGTTCCTGTTTCATTCGCCACAGGCGTCGCTTGGCCTGCGCATTGGCGCTTCGCGACCGTCGGCAGACAGCAAGATCTTCTCGTTCACGTCCGACAAGCTGACGGTGAATCGAGGCGACTTCGCGGGGATTTCGGCGGCCGTTGACTTGGACGTGGCGATTACCCGTCGCGTGGCCTTCCAAATGGGCGCGGCAATTTCGGCGCGCGAAGCGGGTTCGCACTATCGTGATTTCGTCGACAACGACAGCGCCGAGATCGAGCAAAGCACGTCGTTTCGACGCGCGCCGCTCACGGCGGGTCTCAAAGTGTATCTGACGTCGCCGGGACGCTCGTTGGGCCGGTTTGCGTGGGTGCCGTCGAAGTTCGCGCCCTATGTGGCCGGGGGCGCGGGGTTGATGTACTACTCGTTCCGCCAGAGTGGCGATTTCGTCGATTTTGAGAACTTCGATGTATTTCCGTCGACCCTCGAATCGTCTGGATGGACCGGCATGGCGTATGGCGCGGCGGGTTTCAACTACACCCTCTCGGCCCGTATGGGACTGGTGACTGAAGCACGCTATGATCGCGCTCGGGCGAACATGAGTACAGATTTTCAGGGGTTCGATCGCATTGATTTGTCCGGACTGTCGCTAACCACCGGTCTCCACCTTCGCTTCTGAGCGTCCTTATGGAAATCATTTCCGCCGCTGTGAGTCGCGCTGCTGCGCTGTCGCTGCTGGGCGCGCTGATGATCCCTGGTTCCGGTGTCGCCGCGCAGTCGACCGCTAACGCGACCGGTGCTGCTCACGATTCGCGGTGGCAGCCGTGGCTGGGTTGCTGGAAGCCGGTGGGCGCCATGACACCCGTGATTTCTGACGGGGAATCCATTTCTGCCGCGGCACCCACGATGCTGTGCATCGTTCCCGGCCGCAACGCGACCAGTGTCGAAGTGGTCAACTTCTCGGGTGGCGCCATCACCGAGCGC